>NZ_JBSFDA010000141.1:0-27143 GCF_053593675.1 Streptomyces sp. NPDC002156
GAGCACCCCCACGCCCCCCCCGCCGCCGCTGTGGGGCTTGTCGTGGTGGCGTGTGGGGGGCCCGTACTGGTGGCCCCCCGCCCGCCCCCCACCATCCAGTGAGGATGGTGGGCCGCGGACTGCTCAGACCGCGCGCTGCGCCGCGAGCCCGGCGGAAAGCGCCTCGCGGGTGAGGATGAACCCATGGCCGCAGTCCATGAAGTCGAGGCCGGCGCCGTCGGCCTTCAGGATGATCTGACGTGGACGCCGCCGACAGGCCGGGCAGCGGCGGCGGCAAAGAGTCGGGCGGTGCGGGCTGGGGCGAGAAGGATGGCCACGGCCAAGACCTTTCCTCGTGAGCGCATGCTGTGTTCGGTGTCTCGGCGCGGGCCATCACCAGGTAACGCGATCGGTTGGGGATGCTGCCCGCTGGGCACGGCGAAAGCCCGGCCACGCAAGGGCGCGGGCCGGGCCGGTCAGCAGGGTGTGTCAGCAGGCCTCGTCGTCCTTGACGGCGTACAGGATCACGGGCGTGTCCGTGGGGTGCGTGCCGGCCGCCGGTTCCTGGCTGCAGACGACCCAGTTGCGGTCCAGGACCTGCAGACGGTTCTGGCCGCTGGCGTCCTGGTCATCGAGGGCGTAGAAGCCGGCGGCCTGCGCTTCGTCTTGGGCGGCCTGGAGGTCTTGGCCGACGAGGTCGGGCAGCGTTGCCTTTTCGGATCCTGCGTCGGCGGCACTGTCGGACGTTTCCGTGTCCGAGGTGGCGGCGTCCTTCGCCTGATCGTCGGTTTCCTGGGCTGTGGTGTCCGGCTTGCTGGAGCCGCTGGTGTCGGTGCTCTCGCAGGCGGTGAGCGTGAGGAGTGCGGTGGCGGCGAGTGCGGCTGCGATGGTGCGGGTGCGCATAGTGTCCCCCTGGGCTGGTGCGTGAGTTGGGGAGCATCATGCGCTGCGTATACGCAGCGTGGTGGTGGGGTGACGTTCCTGTGACATAAATGGGTGTCGAGGAACAATGAAGGCCCGATCGGTGGCGGGCCTTTCGAGGTTTTGCTGAGTCCGGGCACGCCGGACGTGGGGCCAAGATGGGTGATCGCCTGGAACGCAACCATGTACGCAGCACGACCACTGCGGGTGGTCGCAGTCCTTGATCCACCGCCCGCAGACAAGCCGGACCGGCTGCCACCACCTGCCACCACACCCACGGCGTGCGGTACTTCCACGGCTGCCTCTCGGCTGGCGACGACCCCCTGTGGGGCGCCAACCGCCACAGGAAAGGTGCCGCCAACACGCCGGCCGCGCTGAAGTCGATCCGCGCCGCCGGGCCAAGAAGCACAAAGCCGAGCTGTGCTTCACCCGGACCTACGCCTCCTGGGCCAACCCGATCGAAGCCCGCGTCGGACCGCTGCGGCAGTACACCATCGCCAACCCCACCACCCCAACCACATCGTGCAGCCCCGGGCCACGGCGTCAGGTGAGTAGTGGGGCGACCTCGGCTGCGACCCACTCCATCGCCTTTCCGACATGCTCAGACGCGACAGGCAGCCACAGAGTGCAGGCGGTGAGCCCTGCCTCTGCAAGCTGCCCGAGGTCGTCAGCCACGCTCACTGCAGTTGGCACAGCGCCGCCGAGTGGTCGTCCCGGTGGTGGAACCACCGCAGGGATACCGGGCGGAGTAAGGAACGCGGCTGAAGCGAGCGTCAGGCGGTCGGCGTTCTCCGTGTCGTCGGCGAGGTCATGCAGGCGGCACCGGACGTCGCTGACCTCCGCGGCATCGGCGCCGGTGCCATACCAGCCGTCGCCGAACCGCAGCACACGGCGCAGGGCGGCGTCGCTGTGGCCACCGACCCACACGGGCGGACCGCCGGCGGTGACCGGAGGCACTCCCAAGTGTGCCCCGTGCAGTGTCGTGAACGGCCCGTCGAAGTCTGCCGGTCGTCGGGTCCACAGAGCCTTGGCGGCGGCAAGGTGGTCGTCGGTCCGTGCACCACGTTCACGGGCGGGTACGCCGACGGCGGTGAACTCGTCAGGGTTCCAGCCGGTGCCGACGCCCAAGATCAGTCGGCCGCCGGACACGACGTCCAGCGTGGCGGCCTGGTTGGCGAGCACCAGCGCCGGGTAGTACGGCGCGACGAGTACGGACGTCAGCAGCCGCAGGCGCGTCGTCGCCCCTGCGACGGCCGACAGCAGAACAAGCGGGTCCGTGTCGAGGCCGAACCCGCTGTCCAGGAGACGGTTGCCGACCGCGACGTGATCGAAGCCCAATTCTTCGGCGTGGCGTGCGGCGCGGAGCACGCTGGCTCCGTCGTCGAGCCGCCAGCGCGGCTGAAGGGAGACGCCTAGGCGCAGCGGCATGAGGTTGCCTTTCGGTGGCAGTCCGGTGGCGACACAGCGATCACCCGACCGCCCTGTCGCCACACCCAACCTCCGCACCGCCCCCATTTCATCCCGGCCAGGACTTCACCTTCCCGGCCAGGGGACTGGGGAGTGGTGCTCAGGCGGCATCCACTGTCTGCGTCTCCTGGGCCCGCTCACGTTCGATGAGTTCCAGGACGCGTTCGAAGACAGGGCCGGGATCACCGTGTTCGACGATGAGTTGGCCGATGTAGTCGAGGAACTCGTCGGTCCCGGATTCGCCGGTCTTGTGGGCCTCGATGTCAGCGAGAGCACGGGCGACGGCCGGGCTGTGGTTGGTGGTACTCACGCCTGCATCTGCGCTTTCACGCCGGCCTGGTCCAACTGCTGCTGGCAGTCCCGGGCGGACCCGGTGGCATCGACGGCCTTGAACATGTCGGCGAGTGGCAGCAGGCCGTCCGCCTCGAACGCCCGCCCGATCAGGTACCGGGCAATGCAGTCGTGCTCCAGTTCGCTGCGCCCGGGCGGCATCGCGAGCACGATCTTGTCCTTGTCGATCCAGATGTATCCCGCAAACTCCGGGTCGGAGAACGACGTCTCCAGGTAGGTGATGCCCAGCTCGTCGACGAGCTGGGCAGCGGCGCATCCATCAGGTGGTCGCTGGAGGGCCTGCGCGAGGCAAGTCGAGCGAGGACGGCGGAAGCCTGGGGGACGACGGTCATCGGCTCATCGGCGGGCAACTCTGCCACAGCGGAAACGGTGTTACTCATGGTTGGACTCCTTGACGCAGAAGGGTCTGATCGAGCCCCCGGGCCAGCGGTTGCGTTGGCGAGCCCTGGGGCGTCCGGGATGGGGCTCAGCGGTTGAGGGGCTCGCGCTCTTCGTCCCTGACGGCCGTCAGCCAACCGCGCACCGCCCCGAGCGTCCTGGACCGGTCGGGGGTTACGGCGGGGCGGCGTCGAGCGCCATCGTGGCCAAACCGAACGCGGCTTCCGACTCCTGTGCGGCTTCGGCCTCCGTGAACTCACTCTTGCCCGACGTCAGGGTGATCGCCGTGCGACGGCGGTAGGCGATCAGGCTGACCAGACGGGCGAGGTCGTCCTTGATCCGCTCGTCGATGGCCTCAAGGGCGTGGGCGTCGACTCCGAGGACGCGGTCGCCCATCCGCTCGACGCGGTCGAGGAGGTCGCGCACCTTGTCAGTCTTCGCGCGGAGGACGGTGGTGTCGGTGAACTCGGAGTTCTGCAAGTAGACGATGGCGCCCACATCGGACCCGGAGTTGGCGACCATGCCCGCGTCGATCAGGGTAGAGGCGTCAGCGTCGTCGACGACCTCGAACCGGCTGAAGTGGTCGTAGTGCCCGGGGTCGGTGTCGGTGCAGTCCTCGTAGACGGGGCATTTCGTGCCGGTCAGCCGGGTGATCATGTCCTTGGCGATTTGCGATGCCGGCTCGGGCGTGTACTTGCGGGGCAGCGTCTTCTGCATGGCCTTGTCGACTGCGGTGGGGATCGCGGCGACGAGCTTGGTGAGATCACCCCAGGGCTCGGTGTGCTCGCGAGCGCCGTCCTCCGGGTGCTCGGTGTTGAGGGTCTGGACTCTGGTGGCGGCGCGGAGGCGGGCGGCGTCCGGGGGGCTGTCGTCGCGTCGGCGTCCGCGAGCTGGGAGACCAGCGCGTTGCAGTCCTCGGTACCGGCGATGCCGGTGGTGGCGACCAGGCTCTGTGCCATGGTTGTGCTCCTTGGATCAGAAGGTGTGAGACCGAGGCTTCGGCCGGTGCTGGAGACACCGGCTTTTGAGACCGTTCTGCTCTTGTAGTAGCCCCCTTGGTGAGGTCGGGCCAGACGAGCCCTCTCTTTCGAGGGGCGTTACCCCCGAGACCCATTACCTGTCTGGCAAGTGGCGCATAGAATGTGCCCTTTTCGGAGATTCTGGGCGACTGCTACGCGGTGGCGAGGGCGGCAACCTCGACCATCTCGACCTTGAGGCTCGGGGTGCAGGCCTTCATCAGCACGGGGCCGAGACCGTTGGCCTTGAAGGTGCGAGTAATCTCCGCGAGGTCCGGAGTCTGCCGCGAGGACGGGTACGGAAGACGCGGTACATCCCGTACATGCCGGCGAGCACATCTCTCAGAGAGAGGGTGCCGAAGCCGATTCCAACGGCTCCGGCACGCTCTTCTCCCGCCCGCTACGGACCCCGTGGACACAGTGGACGCCTACTAGGGTGTCTGACGTGTCCTACGCAGGCCCCGGCTTCGAGCCGCCCCAGCCCCCCGGTTCCCCTCGTTCCTCCGTGCGTCGTCCCCTCGCCGTCGCCCTCGCCGTGCTGGTGCTGGGTGGGGCGGGTGGGTGGTTCGTCTGGGGGGCCGTCGCCGATGACGGGGGTGGTGGGAAGGGGGATGCTCTGTCCAGCGGCGACTACGAGCCCCTCTCGCCGATCGGGACGCCCGGCATCTCCGTCCCCGGCGAGAGCGAATCCGCCGCTCCCCTCGCAGGCAAGGTCGTCGTCGTCGACCCTGGGCACAATCCCGGGAACTTCAAGCACACCGCCGAGATCAACCGCAAGGTGGACATCGGTACGAACTCCAAGGAGTGCGACACCACCGGTACCGCCACCAACAGCGGTTATACGGAGGCCGAGTTCACCCTCGACGTCGCGCGGCGGCTGCGGACGGTGCTCGAACAGCAGGGCGCCACGGTCAAGTTCACGCAGGACGGCGACCTGGCCTTCGGGCCCTGTGTGGACGAGCGGGCCCGGATCGGGAACGCCGCGCGCGCCGACGCCGTCGTGTCCATCCATGCGGATGGGAGTTCGGTCGGTAATCGGGGGTTCCATGTGATCCTGCCGGGGGCCGTGCACGAGGGGGCCGCCGACACCCGGCCGATCGTCGCCTCCTCCAAGGTTCTCGGGGAGGACGTCAAGGACGGGTTCGTCCGCGAGACCGGCTCCGCGCCCTCCAACTACATCGGTGACGGCACCGGTCTGGACACCCGTACGGACCTCGGCGGTCTCAATCTGTCAACGGTTCCGAAGGTGTTCATCGAGTGCGGCAACATGCGCGACAGCGCGGACGCGGCCCTGCTGACCAGCGGGACCTGGCGGGAAAAAGCCGCCCAAGGGATCTCTGAAGGAATCGTGAGTTTCCTGCGCGGTTCGTGATCAACGCGTGCATCCCGGCGGACAGCCCGCTCGGGCGGACGATAATGTCGTGCCCCTACGAACGATCGATTGACGACGACACGACCTACGAAGGACCTGAGGACCTGAAGTGAATATCCGCTCCCTCACTCGAGGCGACGGCGTGGTGATCGGAGCAGCGGTGTTGCTGTTCATCGCGTCGTTCCTCGACATCTACTCCGTCGACGGTGCCACGGGCCTCGACATGCCGAGCGCCTGGGCCAGTGGACCGGTCCTGCTGGGCGTCGTCCTCGCGGGTCTCATCGGCGCCGCGCTCGTCGTGGTGTCGCACGGTCTGCCGCAGGTGCCCAAGGTGGCGGGCATCGACCTCGGCCAGTTCGGTGTCGCCTTCACCGTCTTCGCCGCCTGGAGCGCGCTCGGCAACGTCTTCGACCCGGCGGGCGGCGCCAACAACGTCGGTGAAAGCGCCAGTTCGGGCCCGGACGCCGGCACCGGCCTGATCCTCTCCCTCGTCGCCACGGTCGTCATGGCGGCCGCCGCCGTCGCCACCCCGCTGGTCCCGGCCCTGAAGGGCGCCCTCGTCGGCGCCCCCAAGCCGCCCGCCCCGCAGCCCTACGGCGGCCAGCCCTACCCCGGTGGCCAGCCCCAGGGCGGCTACGGCTACCCGGGCGCCGGCGCGCCGCAGCAGCCGTACGGCGGCCAGCCGCAGGCCGGTCAGCCCTTCGGCGCCGGAGCCGGTGCAAGCGCCGGTCAGCAGCAGGCGCAGCCCCCGGCTGCCGACTTCTCCCCGTTCTGGTTCGCCGTGCCGGTGCCGCGTCCGCTGTTCGCGGAGGACGGTTCGTCGGCGCCGATCGCCGAACTGGCCCCCGGTACCTGGTACCTGGCCGTCGAGCAGCGCGGCCAGGGCCTCATCGCCCAGACGCAGGACGGCCGCCGTGGCGTCCTCCAGGACACCTCCGGCATCCAGCGCGGATAACTCCTCGCGAGCTTGCCTCGGCCCCTTGCCCTTCCGGGCGAGGGGCCGTTGTCGTACAGTCGCCGCCGGCGTTCTCGTATCTGACGTACCGTCAGGAGGCAGGCATGCGGCTCGGTCTCGCGCTCGGCTACTGGGGGCGCGGCCCCTCCCCGGACCATGTTCCGCTCGCCCAGGAGGCCGAACGGCTGGGCTACGACTCCGTGTGGACGGCCGAGTCCTGGGGCTCGGACGCGTTCACCCCGCTCACCTGGATCGCGGCCCGGACGTCAAGGATCAAGCTGGGTACGGCAGTTGCCCAGATGGCGGCCCGCTCGCCAACAACGACTGCCATGCACGCCCTCACCCTCGATCACCTCTCCGGCGGACGTGTCCTCCTCGGGCTGGGGCTGTCCGGTCCGCAGGTCGTCGAAGGGTGGTACGGACGGCCGTTCCCGAAGTCGCCGCTCACCGCGACCCGGGAGTACGTGGATGTCGTACGCCAAGTCCTCAGGCGCGAGGCCCCCGTTGAGGTGTCCGGGCGCTTCCACTCCCTGCCCTACGACGGGCCGGACGGCACCGGTATCGGCAAGGCGCTGAAATCCATCACCCACCCCTTGCGCCCCCAACTCCCCATCCTCCTCGGCGCGGAGGGACCCAAGAACATCGCCCAGACCGCCCGTATCGCCGACGGCTGGCTGCCGCTGTACTGGTCCCCGCTCCGCGCCGAGGCGTACGAGGAGCCACTCAGCAGCGCTCCGGACGGCTTCCTCGTCGCGCCGATGGCGCAGGCCCGCGTCTGCTCCGACGTCTCCGAAGGGCTGCTGCCCGTCAAGACGATGCTCGGGTTCTACATCGGCGGGATGGGGCACGCGGCCCGTAACTTCCACGCCGATCTGATGGCGCGCATGGGGTACGAGGAGGAGGCCCGGCGGATCCAGGAGCTGTTCCTCGCCGGGCGGCGCGAGGAGGCCGTGCGCGCCGTGCCGGACGCCTTCGCCGACGAGATCTCGCTGGTCGGGCCGCGTGAACGCATCGCGGAGCGGCTGGAGTTGTGGCGCAAGGGGCCGGTGACCGACCTGCTCGTCCTCTCCCCCGACCCGCACACCCTGCGCGTCCTGGCCGACCTCAACTGCTAGTCCCCTAACGGAAGATGGCGATCGGGTCCAGCGTCAGTTCGCCCGTCTCCCGGTCCCAGGTGCGCACCTTGCCCAGGCAGCGTGCCTGGAACGCCCCTGTGTAGTAGTCCTCGTTGCGGAACTCGCCCCGGCCCTCGGACTCGTCGCAGGTGATCTTCACATGGGCGGCCGGTGAACCCTCGTACCGCGCCCGCAGGACGACGTCGCCGCTCTCCGTACGGCGGGCCGAGAACAGGCCGGTGACGGAGACGAACTCCGTCATGACGGCGCTCAGCGGGACCGTACCGATGCCGCCAACGGAGTCGGTGCGGTCGCGCAGTGCCTCCGTGAGGGTGCCGTTGGGGAGGAGGCGGCCGGTGGTGAGGTCGGCGTCGACGACGACGTCCTCCTTGCGCATCGTGTCCATGAGCACCCGGATCACCATGATGGGCGTGCTCTCCCGGATGAACCGGATGACGCGCTCCTTGGCGACGTCCCGGTGGGCGTTGATGCCGAGGAGGCCGAGGGTTCTGCCCCACAGGCCGAAGCCGCCGTTGACGTTGATCTTGTCGGCGACCTCCTGTTCCAGGGCCTCCGAGAAGCCGCCTGCCTGGTAGATGTCCATCACACGCTGCTTGTGCAGGTAGAAGCACATGCCGAGGTCGGTGCGGCCGACGCCCCGGCGCCGTCTGCGCAGCCGGCCGCTGTCGACCAGCGCGTACCGGAGCAGGACGGCGCAACTGACCGCCGTCACCGCCCAGACGGCCAGCCACGGCCACCACTGACTCCACCACTGACCCTCAGTGACACCCACGGATCTCCTTGAACGCGTCGGAGAGCGAGGAGAGTCCGGCGTCGACCATACGGCCGCCGGTCGCGTCGGCGGCCTTCTTCAGGGCGGCGGTGTCGGCCTCTCCGAAATGGACGGGGAAGGTGGGCACCTCACGTGCGTCGGGGCCCAGTTGACGGTGTCGGCGCAGGAACTCCTCGTACCCGATACCGGCGTTGCTCTCGCCGTCCGTCATCAGCACGATCGACACCGGCCGTCGGGGTTCCTCGCGCACCGCGTCGGCGGCGATGCGGTAACCCCGGTCGAGGGCCGACCAGACGGCGGTCGCGTCGGCGAAGTCCCCTTCGGCGACCACCTTGTTGAGGGTACGGAGATCGCCGTCGCCGCGGACGGTGACGGTGCGTTCCTCCAGTACGCGGCCCCCGAACCGTACGACGGTCAGGCGCTCGCCCCGGTAGAAGCGGGCGAACTTGCCGGTGGAGGTGGCGTCGGCGCCGCTGAGCCCGGCGAAGGCGGCGCGCAGCCCGGCCATCCGTTCGCCGCGCATCGAGCCGGAGAAGTCGAGCACGAACACGACCTGGTCGGCGGTCGCGCTCGCCGGGTCGCCGTAGTCGTCGACGAGTCGCTCGACGATGGACAGCTTGTCGGGGAAGGACAGGGCGTTGCCGACGTCGGCGCGCAGACGTGCGGAGGGCTCCACGTCCTGGTTCACCGGGCGCCGGTACGTTCGTCGCATCAGCTTCTTCTGTACGTCGGCGCTCTTGAGCCAGTCGACGACCCTGACGTACGCGGAGTGCTGTTCCGGGTCGAGCAGGAGCAGCGGGAAGTCGGACAGCACCATGCCGTCCTCGGGGTAGACGATCTCCAGGGGCTGGGTGAGCTTGCCGCCGGCGTTCAGGGAGAGCAGTTCGGACTCGTGGGCGATCAGCGCGTTGGTGTCGCCCGGGTCGTCGGCGTAGGCGTCGATCAGCTCGCGGGAGCTGGCGCCGGTGAGGGTCTGGCCCGAGCGGAAGCCGCGCAACCGGTCGCAGGACACGTCCTGTTGGCGCAGGGCCCCGCCCGTCCCGGCCGCCGCCGTGGCCACGCCGACGAGTGCCGCGCGTCCGGTGTCGCTGCGCCGGGGGTCGGCCATCCCGAACCGCACGGTGCCGTCGGCCGCCGCGTCGGCGATGTCCGCCCAGGAGAGCCGCCCGCCGGGGACATCCGCCCGCACCTTCCTCGCGGCCTCGGGGGTGAGGCCGACGACGACGGGTGAGCGCATGATGGCGGTCGACTCGGGCCGGGTCTCCTGGCCGCCGGACTCCTGGAGGCGCAGCAGGAACGAGCGGTCCGAGGCGGGCCAGGCCAGGTCGTAGGCGGAACCCGAGGAGGCCGCGGTCAGGTCGGCCGTCGCCTTGTACCGCATGTCCAGCTCGACGCCCGTGTCCTTCTTCAGCTCGGCCAACAGCGGGGCCAGGTCGGCGAGTTCGGGACTGGCGAGGACGGTCAGGGTGATGTCGTCCTCGCCCTGGGTGCAGGCCGAGGTGAGGGTGCCGAGGAGGGCCAGGGCGAGACAGGCGGTCGCCGCCCGGGCAACGCGCCTCACGGGGTGGCCTGTTCGGCGGCCGAGCAGTTGCCCACGTAGTTGATGATCTGCTCCAGGACGTTCAGGTCGGGTATGTCGACCTTGGTCTGGTCGCTGTTGCGGGCCGGGACCTGTATCTCGTGCTCGCGCAGATACGCGTTCAGCTGGTCGCTGCTGCCCTCCTCGCCGGAGAAGCGGACGCGGAAGCCCAACTCGGTTGCGCGCTGGCGCAGTTCGGCGTCGGTGCGAATGATCTCGACGAGCCGGTCGCCGTCGTCGGTGAGGCCGATGAGCTGGGGCTCGGTGAGGGCGTAGGGCGTGGGATAGAGCAGGACGCGCTGGGTGTCCTGCTTCTTGTGCCGCTCGTAGTAGGCGAGTTGGTGGGCGAGGTACTGGTGCTCGTAGATCACCGCGATGGGTGCGATGCTCTCGCCCTCGCCGGAGAAGTAGCTGTCGGCCTGTTCGTCGGACCACATGCCCTGGAGGTTGATCAGGGGCTTGACCTTCTTGGCGAGGTCGAGCACCGGGCCCTGGGCACCGCCCTTGGCGTCCCCTGCGACCGGCACCTGCTTCCCGTTCTCCACGAAGGAGAGGATGCTCAGATAGGTGCCGGCGGAGTTGGACTCGCACACGCTGGAGGTGCGGACGAGAACCCGGCCGCCGTTGCTCTCACCCTTGTTGACGTCGTCGAAGCCGATGGCGTTCCAGGTGTCGGCGCTCGCACCGTCCAGCAGGTCGGCGAACTTGTCCATGTCGAGGTTGTAGTAGAGCGTGTCCCCGCCGGACTTCTGGGGCTTGGCGACGCCCTGAGCCTCCAGCGTCTCGGCGTAGTCCCGGAACGTGGCCAGCACCAGCGGGGTGACGAACGGACGTACCGAGTCCAGCGTCCGGTTCTCCTTGTCGAGGATGATCTTCGCGGCGGGCTGGCCGGACGGGAAGACCACGTCCATGCCCTTCAGGGACTGCTGGGCGATCCCTCGTGACCCGAGCCGCTGGATCTCGACACGGATGCCGTGCTTGAGCAACAGCCGCTGTACTTCGGGGTCTTTGAAGTAGTCGGACTTGGAGGCCATCTTGGCCTGGATGGTCGTGATGCGTTCGAACGGCCGCAGGGCGTTGCCGGAGACCAGCAGGGAGATCAGTCCGGCCAGGGCGAGTGGCATCGCGACGACGACATGGCGTGGGAGGCGGCGTCTGGCTCTGCGGCGGCGGGTCGTGAGTCTCGGTTCCTCGATGACGGTCGGTCTGTTCTCGTCGGACACCGCTGTCCCTGCCTCTCCCCCGGGTGAAGGATCATCAGGTACGGCGTCGAACGCAGCCTCCTGGAATCCTCAACTCCAGCCGAACGGGGGGCAAACGGCGGCTGTCCCCACCGCCTCTTTCCCTTACCGCCCTGGTTTCATCCTGGATTCGAGGGCACCCGAAGGACATGTCCCCTGAAACTCGCCGCAGTGCGAACCGGGCCGGCGCGATCTTCGCCGTCGCCGCTGACATCATGGCCCTCATTCTTGGGCTCTGGATCCTGATGTACCTGCTGGACGCGGACCGCGCCAACGACTTCGTGGAGTTCGTCCACGACGCGGCCACGTGGCTGGCGGGCTGGTCCTACGACCTCTTCACCTTCGACGAGCAGTGGGCGCGGGTTGTCGCCGGCTATGGCCTGGCCGCCGTCGTCTACCTGTTCGTGGGCCACGCCCTCGCCCGCGTCGGCCGTCACTGAGCGAGCCTGTCCGGGCGAGCCGCGCCCCAAAGGGGCGCGGGGGTGTGTCGATATGCAGCTCCGCCGCGTGGGCGCGACCAGCCACAACGCACCCGCACCCGAAAGCGCACCTTCCCGCCGGGCGGTCAACCGCAGCAGTCGGGGTCCAACCCCGTAGGCAACAACTCGCCACCGAACACCGCACAGGTCGCCTCATGACCGCCAAGTGCCGCGACAGCGAGCAGCAGTGAACCCGCCGTCCAGGTGGTGAGTTCGCGCGGCCAGATCTGCCGGGCGTCGAACACGTACCCCGTCCAGTACAGCCCGCTGTCCTTGTCCCGCAGGTGCTGGATCGACTGGAGGATCTCCAGGGCCCGGTCGGACTCGCCCACCGCCCAGAGCGCCAGGGCGAGTTCGGCCGACTCGCCGCCCGTCACCCACGGGTTGGGCACGACGCAGCGCACCCCGAGTCGGGGGACGACAAACCGCTCCCAGCCCTCCTCGATACGGGACTTGGCCTCCGAACCCGTCAACGCGCCGCCCAGGACCGGGTAGTACCAGTCCATCGAGTAGCGGTCCTTGTCGAGGAACCGCTCGGGGTGCCGGCGGATCGCGTGCCGCAGCGCGCCCACCGCCAACTCCCAGTCGGGCTGCGGTTCTTCACGTTCCTCGGCGATGGCGAGCGCGCAGCGCAACGCGTGGTGGATGGACGAACTCCCGGTCAGCAGCGCGTCCTTGAGGGCCGTGCCGTCGTCCTCGCGCTTCCACCCGATCTCACCGCCGGGCTGCTGGAGTTGGAGCACGAACTCGACGGCGGCGAAGACCGTCGGCCACATCCGGTCCAGGAAGGTGTCGTCGCCGGTGGCGAGGTAGTGGTGCCAGACGCCGACGGCTATGTAGGCGACGAAGTTGGTCTCCCGGCCCCGGTCGGTGACGGCGTCCGCGTCCCCGTCGGCGTACGCCGCGTACCAGGAACCGTCCTCGGTCTGGTGGGCGGCCAGCCACAGGTAGGCCCGCTCGGCGGCCTCGTGCTCGCCGGCCGCGTCCAGGGCCATCGCGGCCTCGGTGTGGTCCCACGGGTCGAGATGGTGCCCCCGGAACCACGGAATGGCCCCGTCCTCCCGCTGCTCCGCGAGGATCCCGCGGACGGTGACGGCGGCCTGCTCGGCGGTGAGGACCCCGGGCAGGACGAGGTGTTCTGTCCGGGGCGTCGTCACTTGGCTTCCGCCTTGGCTTCCGTCTTCGCTTCCACCAGGGGGAGGTGCGGCTTGGTCGCGTACGCCACGAAGCTCTTGCCGATCAGCGGGTTCAGCGCCTGCTCGGCGACCCGGGTCGCGAGGGGTTTCTTCATGATGTCCCAGACCAGCAGCTTGTGGTACGCCCGGACCGGCAGCGCCTTGTCGTTGTCGACGCCGAACGCGCACTTCAGCCACCAGTACGGCGAGTGCAGCGCGTGGGCGTGATGAGTGCCGTAGGGCTTCAGCCCGGCTTCCCTGATCTTCGTGAGCAGTTCGTCCGCCTTGTAGATGCGGATGTGGCCGCCCTCGACCTCGTGGTAGGCGTCGGAGAGGGACCAGCAGACCTTCTCGGGTCCGTA
The DNA here is from genome assembly GCF_053593675.1 of Streptomyces sp. NPDC002156. Classification (NCBI taxonomy): domain Bacteria; kingdom Bacillati; phylum Actinomycetota; class Actinomycetes; order Kitasatosporales; family Streptomycetaceae; genus Streptomyces; species Streptomyces sp. NPDC002156. Next base: position 13,184 of record NZ_JBSFDA010000141.1, read on the forward strand.
GCGCGGCACGGTGATCGCGATCCGGCCGCCGGGCTTCAGCACCCGGACCATCTCCGCGAGTACGCCCTTGTCGTCCGGGATGTGCTCCATGACCTCGGAGATGATCACGACGTCGAAGGACTCGTCGGGGAACGGCAGTGCCAGGGCGTCGCCCTCCATGGCCGTCGCGGTGGCCCCGGCGGGTGCCTCGCCCGCTTCCTGCATCGCCGCGAACCACTTGGCGACCTCGCGGATTTCCTCGGCGTTCTGGTCGAGCGCCACGACCTGGGCGCCGCGCCGGTAGCACTCGAACGCGTGCCGGCCGGCTCCGCAGCCGAGGTCCAGGACGCGGTCGCCCGGGGCGAGCGGGAACCGGGTGAAGTCGACGGTCAGCACGGGGTCCTGCTTTCGCGGTCGGGGGTCACGGTGGGGGGTGCCGCGGAGCGGCGGGGTGGCCTGGGCGCGGAGCGGGCCGAAGGGGGGTTCTGGGCCGCGGAGCGGGCCGTTGCCTCGCGGTAGTGGGCTGCCGTGCCCTGTGCCGCTCGGGCCCAGGTGAAGCGGGTCAGTACGCGCTCACGGCCCGCCCGGCCGAGGCGCGCGCGCAGTTCGGGGTCGGCGAGGAGCGTGGCCAGGGCGGTGGCGAGGGCTCCGGGGTCGCCTGGGGGGACCGCCAAGCAGGTCTCGCCGTCGGGGCCCGCCACCTCCGGGATCGCTCCGCCCGTCGTGGCGACCAGGGGTGTGCCGGTGGCCATCGCCTCCGCCGCCGGGAGCGAGAAGCCCTCGTACAGGGACGGTACGCAGGCGATCTCCGCCGAGCGGACCAGGTCGACGAGTTCGGCGTCCGAGATGCCCTTGACGAACTCGACGGCGCCTTCGAGGCCGTACTTCTCGATGGCCTGGGCGACCGGTCCGGCTTCCGCGCGCTTGCCGACGACCACCAGGTGGGCCGCGGGGTGTTCCGTACGTACCTTCGCCAGCGCCTCGACGAGGAACACCAGCCCCTTGAGGGGAACGTCCGCGCTGGACGTGGTCACGATGCGGCCCGGTACCTGGTGTACCGCCGGGTCGGGTGAGAAGAGGTCGGTGTCGGCGCCGATGTGCACGACGTGGATGCGCTCGTCCCGTACGCCGAGATGCTCGACGATCTCCTGCCGCGACGTACCCGAGACGGTGAGCACCGAGGGCAGGCGGCGCGCGACCCGCTTCTGCATACGCGTGAAGCCGTACCAGCGGCGCACGGACATCCGGCGACGCAGGCCCTCGGCGGCGTCCAGCTCCAACTGCCGGTCCACGGTGATGGGGTGGTGGATCGTGGTGACGAGCGGGGCGCCGATGTCGCCCAACAGGCCGTACCCGAGCGTCTGGTTGTCGTGCACGACATCGAACTCACCGCGCCGGGCGCGCAGTTGGCGGCGGGCGCGAAGGGAGAAGGTGAGCGGCTCCGGGAAGCCGCCGGTCCACATCGTGGCGACTTCGAGGGCGTCGATCCAGTCGCGGTACTCGTCGCGCCGGGGATTGCGGAAGGGGTCCGGGTGGCGGTAGAGGTCGAGGCTGGGCAGCTCGGTGAGGACGGGGTCGGGGCCAGGACCGGGATTGAGGCTGGGGCCCGTACCGGCTGTGGATCCGTCGAGCACGTCCAGTACGGGGTACGGCTGAGAGCCGATGACCTCGACGCGGTGGCCGAGCCGGGCCAGTTCGCGCGACAGATGGCGTACGTAGACGCCCTGGCCGCCGCAGAACGGGTTCCCCTTATACGTCAGAAGCGCGATGTTGAGCGGTCGCTCGCCGTCCGCGGCGGGATCCCCCAGAGGGCCCGCCTCGCTGGCCTCAGCGGTCACTCCCGGCCCCCTTCTGCCCGCGTTTTCCCGCGAGACTACGTCGGGACGCTAATCTAGAACAAGTTTCAGACTTGATCGTTCAGGAGGCTCCGAATCTACCGGCAGGCACCTCGGCTGTGAGCGGTGGATCAGGTGATTCGCGCCACGGCGGACGCGCGACGCGGACGTGCCATGCTGACTGATCACTGACTTGTCGCTGACCGACCACTGACTGTTTGCTGCTACATGACTGCCCGATCGCCGCGCGATCACCGACTGTCACGGAACGGGACCCATGCCTGCCGACGCGAAGGTGGAAGCACGTACGGCGCGACCGAGTTCGCCGCCGCCCTCCGCTCCGCTCACGGAGCGGCAGGAGGCCCGCAGGCGCCGGATCCTGCACGCGAGCGCGCAGTTGGCCGCGCGGGGTGGGTTCGACGCGGTGCAGATGCGGGAGGTCGCGGAGTCCTCGCAGGTCGCGCTCGGCACGCTGTACCGGTACTTCCCGTCGAAGGTGCATCTGCTGGTCGCCACGATGCAGGACCAGTTGGAGCATATGCACGGCACGCTGCGGAAGAAGCCGCCGACGGGGGAGACGGCGGCGGAGCGGGTCGCGGAGACGCTGATGCGCGCGTTTCGCGCACTCCAGCGCGAGCCGCATCTCGCGGACGCGATGGTGCGGGCGCTGACGTTCGCGGACCGCAGTGTCTCCCCGGAGGTCGACCAGGTCTCGCGTCAGACGACGGCGATCATCCTGGACTCGATGGGGCTGGGCGAGCCGGGCTCCGGCCACCCGACCCCCGAGCAGCTCTCGGCGGTCCGTGTCATCGAGCACACCTGGCACTCGGCACTGATCACGTGGCTGTCGGGCCGGGCGTCGATCGCCCAGGTCAAGATCGACATCGAAACGGTATGCAGACTGATCGACCTGACGGGCCCCGAGGGGAAGCCGGGCGAGCCGGGCTGACCGGGAGCGATGGAGCGATCGCAAAATCGGGTTGCGCGGGCGACGGCGGTTGGATAGATCTTGCGGCCGGACCCCCGTCGACAGGGCCGGGGCCACGACATCGAGAGGAGGGACAAGCCCATGATCGCCATGATCACTGCGCCTGTCTCCTCCCGGGGCGCGGACCGCGTCTGACCCCCGGACGGGACAGGCGCCTTCACCGGAGCGTGCCTTGACCGTGGAACAGAACGACCTGACCATGCGCCCGATCACCGGGCGCGACGAACTCGACCTCTTCTCCCGACTTCCGTACGTCCTCAACGAGGAACTCGCGGACGACCTCGCCGCCGGCCGCCGTCGGCCGGAATGGATGTGGGTCGCCCTCCACGGCGACCGTCTGCTGGCCAGAGCCGCCTGGTGGGGCCGGAGCGGAGACAGCACTCCCTTCCTCCTGGACGTTTTCGACATCGCCGACAACGGCACGGACCACGACCACGACCTCGACCTCGTGGACATCGGCGTACGGCTGCTGCGGACCGCCACGGCCGAAGTCGTTCCGGCGGACACCCGTCCACCGGAGTACAGCCGCTTCGTCCCACCCGACTGGCGCGAGGGGGAGACGACCCGACGCGTCGTCGAGGACCGCATGGCCGCCCTGGAGCGGACCGGCGCCCGCCTGCTCGTCGAACGGCTACGCCTGGAGTGGCGTCCGGGGACACCGCTCCCCGAGCCGAGCGGGCGCCTGGTGTTCCGCCCGGTCCGCGACACCGAGGAGATGCTCGCCCTGATGACCCGGGTCCTGGACGGGACACTGGACGCGCACAGCAGGGACGACCTGACCCGGTTGCCCGCCCGCGAAGCGGCGGCCAGGCACTACGAGGACGAACTCGCGAACTACCGGAGCCCACGGGACTGGTGGCGGATCGCGACGCTGCCGGACGGCGAACCGGTGGGGTTCCTCACCCCTGCCCGCAACGACTACAACCCCGTCATCGGCTACCTTGCCGTACTCCCCGAGCACCGGGGCAACGGCTACATCGACGAGATCCTCGCCGAAGGCACCCGCATCCTCTTCGCCCAGGACGTGCCACGTATCCGGGCAGCCACAGATCTTGGCAACACGCCCATGGCGAACGCCTTCCAGCGCGCCGGATACGTCAATTTCGAACGCACGATCAACATGACCTGGAACTGATCCAGGCACATCGGCCGGGGAGGCCGCAATCGGCCTCCCCACGCGGGCGAGTGGGAAAGCTCCCTCAGTCCTCCGGTGGAAACACCGCCTCCCCACCCCCCACCAGCGTGATCATGATCGCCTCCACCGGGCAGTTCTCCGCCGCCGCCAAAACGCTCTCGTTCGCGTCCGTGTCCGGTTCCACCGGATGGGACTGCATCCCACTATCGAGGCGGAAGCCGGCCGGGGCCCGGTGGACGCACTGGGCCGAGCCGATGCAGAGCGAGCGGTCGACCTCCACGTGCCAGCGGTCGCCCATGGCCGCTATCCCTCCCAGCCGGCCGGGAGATGGATCATCTTGTGCTCCAGGTACTCGCCGAATCCTTCCGGGCCGAACTCCCGCCCCAATCCAGAGTTCTTGTAGCCGCCGAACGGGCCGAGCATGTCCAGGCTGAAGGTGTTGACGGAGTACGTTCCCGTACGGACCTGCCGCGCCACCTCGATGCCGTGCGCCACGTCGGCCGTCCACACGCTGCCGCTCAACCCGTAGTCGGAGTCGTTCGCGATCTTCACCGCCTCGGTCTCGTCGCCGTACGGGAGCAGGCAGATGACCGGGCCGAAGATCTCCTCGCGGGCGATGCGCATCGAGTTGTCGACGTCGCCGAAGAGGGTCGGCTCGACGTACCAGCCCCGGTCAAGGCCCGCGGGACGGCCACCGCCGGTGAGGATCTTCGCGCCCTCCTCCTGGCCGATCCGGATGTAGTCGAGGTTGCGCTGCTGCTGGCGCCGCGCGACGAGCGGGCCGACCTGGGTCGCCGGGTCGAGCGGGTCGCCGACCACCAGCGCGCTCGCGGCCTGGGTGAAGGCGTCCGCGAACTCGTCGTAGCGGGAGCGCGGGAGGAGGATACGGGTCTGGGCCACGCACGCCTGGCCGTTGTTCATCCAGGCGGCGGAGACGATGCCGGGGACGGTGGTGTCGAGGTCCGCGTCGGGGAGCACGATCGCCGCCGATTTCCCGCCCAACTCAAGTGTGACGCGGGTGAGTCGACGGGCCGCTACCTCCATCACGCGCTTGCCCGCCGCGACCGAGCCGGTGAAGGCGACCTTGTCGATGCCCGGGTGTCCGACGAGGTACTCACTCACCTCTCGGTCGGCCGGGAGGATCGACAGGACGCCGGGCGGCAGTCCGGCCTCCTTCGTTATCTCCGCGAGGATGTACGCGTCCAGGGGCGACTCGGGCGACGGTTTGAGGACCACCGTGCAGCCGGTGAGCAGCGCGGGCGCGAGCTTGGCCGCCGCGACGAACTGCGGGACGTTCCAAGGGACTACGGCCGCGACGACACCGACCGGCTCGCGGCGGACGAGGATCTTCCCCAGCACGCCGTCGCGCGACTCCTCGTACGTGAAGTCGCGGGCGACGGTGATCGCCGAGTCCCACACCATCATCGCGCCGAGGGCCTGGGCGAGGACGCTCCAGGAGTACGGGGAGCCGTTCTCGGAGGAGATGACGCGGGCGATCTCCTCGTGCCGTACCAGGATCGCGTCCTTGATGCGGGTGACGACGGCGAGCCGCTCGTCGAGGGTCATGCGCGGCCAGGGTCCCTCGTCGAAGGCGGTGCGCGCGGCGGCGACCGCCCGGTCGACGTCGGCCGTGGAGGCGTGCGGCACACGGCCGATGACCTCTTCGGTGTGCGGGGAGATGACCTCGATGACGTCCTTGCCGAGGGGATCGGTCAACTCCCCGCCGATGAACAGCTGTCCGTGTTCCACGAGTTCGGTCATGGCCGACTGCCTCCCCGGGGACCGTCTCTGACGGTTCGTCAGATAGATACGGAGACAGTTACCAGTTCCCTCCCGAGGAGTCCACAGCGCTCACACCACTACACGCCACCACGAGGTAAGTGACTTGGGCTCCCATTGAAACTGGTTCTAGTTATAGTTGCCGGGCAGCCGACCGCCGGGGAATCGGGGGAGCCCATGACACAGGTGTCGACGCAGGTGACCGATCACGGCGGGGGCGTACGGTCCATCCGGGTCCCGATCCCGAACAATCCCCTCGGATACACGCTGGTGTACGTCGTCGACACCGACAGCGGACCGGTGCTCGTCGACACGGGCTGGGACGACCCGCTGTCCTGGGACACCCTCGCCGAGGGCCTGTCGGCGTGCGGCACCTCGACCGCCGAGATCCACGGCATGGTGATCACCCACCACCACCCGGACCACCACGGCCTGTCGGGCCAGGTCCGCGAGGCGTCCGGGGCGTGGATCGCGATGCACGAGGCCGACATCTCCCTGGTCCGGCGGACGCGGGAGAACCGGGCCGAGCGCTGGTACTCGTACATGACGGCGAAGCTGGCGGCGGCCGGGGCCCCCGCCGAGCACGTGGCGACCCTGACCAGGACCCCCGTCGGCATCCTGCCCGGCTTCTCCCCCGCGCTCCCCGACCGCGAGATCGTCCCCGGCGAACTCCTCGACCTCCCCGGCCGTCGGCTGCGCGCGATCTGGACGCCCGGCCACACCCCGGGCCATGTCTGCCTCCACCTGGAGGAGGCCCACCCGGCCGGGCTCCCCGGCAACGGGCGCCTGTTCTCGGGCGACCACCTCCTCCCCCGGATCACCCCGCACATCGGCCTGTACGAGGACCCGGACGACACGACGGTCGCCGACCCCCTCGGCGACTACCTCGACTCCCTGGAACGTGTCGGCCGCCTCGCCCCGGCGGAGGTGCTCCCGGCCCACCGCCACGCCTTCCCCGACGCGACGACCCGCGTACGGGAACTCCTCGACCACCACGACGAACGCCTCGCCGGCCTCCGCGCCCTCCTCACCACTCCCCTCACCCCCTGGCAACTCGCGGAACGCATGGAGTGGAACCGCCCCTGGGCCGAAATCCCCCCGGGATCAAGGAACATCGCGGTCTCGGAGGCCGAGGCCCACGTCCGCCGCCTGGTCAAACTCGGCCAGGCGGAGGCGGTGCCGGGGAGCGAGCCGGTCACGTACGTGGCGGTGTGACCTCGGTGCCGTTTTCACCGGCCGGTACAGTGGCCAGGTCGTCATCACACCCGTACGGGGGGAAGCCGGTGCAATTCCGGCGCTGACCCGCAACCGTGAGCGGTCCGGGCAACTGCCGGGGCCGTGAGCCGGATTGCCTCGTGCGGACCGTGACCGGCTCGCGTCACCGGCGGTCCGCCGGTGTACGGCACCGTCGAGGCATACGGAGCCGAGCCGCCCGGGGTGTCCCGTGCTGCCCGTCTCCCCGTAGGGAGAGGCATCCGCCGATCATGAATGTCCGCCGCAGCGCCGCGGCTTTGGCCGTCATCGCCGCCATCGTCATGACCGGGGGCGGGCCGGCGTCCGCCGCCTCTCCGTCGCCCTCCTCCGCCCTCCCCACCGGGCTGTACGGCACCTCCGATCCCACCTACGACGGCGTCTGGCGCCAGTCCCTCGCCCTGCTCGCCCAGGACACCGTGGGGGTGAAGCCCGCCGCGTCGGCCGTGGATTGGCTGGCCGGGCAGCAGTGTGCCGACGGTGGCTTCGCGGCCTTCCGGAGCGATGCCGGTTCGGCCTGCGGTGCCAAGACCCTCGTCGACACCAACAGCACGGGCGCCGCCGTGCAGGCGCTCGCCGCCCTCGGCGGGCAGGACGCGGTCGTCGGCAAGGCCGTCACCTGGCTGAAGTCCGTGCAGAACTCCGACGGTGGCTGGGGGTACGCGGCCGGTGGCGCCAGCGACGCGAACTCCACCTCCGTGGTCGTCGGGGCCCTCGCCGCCGCCGGTGAGAAGCCCGGCGAGGTCGTCAAGGGTGGCAAGTCGCCGTACGACCTGCTCGTGAAGTTCGCTCTGCCGTGCGGCGCCGGGAGCGGCGGGGGTGGCTTCGCCTATCAGCCCGACAAGAAGGGCAAGCTCGTCGCCAACGCCGATGCGACCGCGGCGGCCGTGGTCGGTGTGCTGGGGAAGGGGTTCGGTGGGGCGGCGGCCGGGAAGTCGGCCGACGCCTCTCCGACCTGTTCGGAGTCCGCCTCCGCCGAGCCCGCGCAGGTCGCTCGCAACGGTGCCGCCTACCTCGTACAGGCCCTCGCCAAGGACAAGCACCTCACCTCCGCGCTGGCCGGGGCCGAGGACCAGCCCGACTACGGGAACACCGCCGATGCGGTCGTCGCCCTGGCGACCGTCGGGCAGGGGCAGCGGGCCGCCGACGCGCTGAACTGGCTGGAGGGCAACTCCGCGCAGTGGGCGAAGCAGGCGGGGCCTGCCGCATACGCGCAGCTGATCCTCGCCGCCGACGCCGGGTCCGTCGATCCGCGTGACTTCGGCGGGCAGGATCTGGTGAGCCTGCTCAACGCGACGGGGCCGGCGCCCGTGTCCCCTTCTCCCTCTTCAACGGCCTCCGCCAAGGACAGTGACGAGGACGGCGACAGCGGGTTCGGGACGTGGTGGACCGTCGGTGTGTTCCTCGTCGCCGGTATCGGGATCGGGTTTCTGCTCAGTGGGCGGCGGAAGAGGCAGCAGCTGTGATGCGGCGTCGTGCGCTGCCCCTTCTTCTTGCCTCGCTGCTTCTCTGTCTCTGGGCGAACGCCGGGCCCGCCCAGGCCGCCGGTTACCGCTACTGGTCCTTCTGGGAGCGCGGCGCCAGCAGTAGCGAATGGACGTACGCCACGGTCGGGCCGTCCACCGCCGTCCCCTCCGACGGTGACGTCCAGGGGTTCCGGTTCGCCGTGAGCCAGGACTCCAAGGACGCCGCCCAGCCGCGCGGCGGTGCCGTGTTCGGGGTCGTCTGTGCCCGGACGCCCGCCCAGGACGGGCGGAAGCGGGTCGCGCTCGTCATCGACTTCGGTACGTCCGCCGATGCGCCGGCCGGCGAGAGTCCGCCCGCGACGCGTACGGCGTGCGCCCGTGTGTCCCCCGATGCGACCACGGCGGACGCCCTCGCGTCCGTGGCCAAGCCGCTGCGGTACAACTCCGGTGCGTTGCTGTGTGCGATCGCCGGGTATCCGCGCGCGGGGTGCGGCGAGGCGGTGTCGGCGGGTGAGTCCGCCGGGGGCACGAATTCGGGCAGTGGCCCGTCCGTGGGTCTCTTCGCTGGTGCCGCCGTTGTCGTGCTGCTCGGCGCGGCGGCGGTCTGGCAGACGCGGCGCCGCAGGCATGTCTGAGCGCTCTGGTGGGTGGGTTGTTCTTTGGCCGCGGGACGGTGGGGGCTGGTCGCGCAGTTCCCCGCGCCCCTATCGGATTCGGGGCGCGGGCGCCCCTTCAACCGTCCACCCGGGTGCCTGGTGGGTCTGGTCGCTCGGGCTCGGTACTGCCGCCACCCGTACCACCAACCCGCTTCTCCTCGGGCTGCTCATAGCCGTGGCGGGGTATGTCGTCGCCACGCGCCGTACCGACGCGCCATGGGCCCGTTCCTACAGCGCGTTCGTCAAGCTCGGGCTGGCCGTGCTTGTCATTCGGCTCGTCTTCGCCGTCGTTCTCGGCTCCCCTATTCCGGGCTCGCACGTCCTGCTCACGCTGCCCGAACTTCCCCTGCCCGACTGGGCGCAGGGGGTACGCGTCGGGGGCCGGGTGACCGCCGAGGGGCTGGTCTTCGCGCTGTACGACGGTCTGCGGCTCGCCGCGCTCCTCATCTGCGTCGGCGCCGCGAACGCCCTCGCGAACCCGGCCCGGCTCCTCAAGTCCCTCCCCGGCGCGCTGTACGAGATCGGTGTCGCGGTCGTCGTCGCGCTCACCTTCGCGCCGAACCTGATCGCGGACGTCCAGCGACTGCGCGCCGCCCGTCGGCTGCGCGGCCGTCCGGACCGTGGTGTACGGGGGCTGCTGCAGGTCGGACTCCCGGTCCTGGAGGGCGCGTTGGAGCGGTCGGTCGCGCTGGCGGCGGCGATGGAGGCGCGCGGATACGGCCGTACAGCCGAGGTCCCGGCCGCTGTCCGCCGTACGACCGCCGCGCTCACCCTGGGCGGCCTGCTCGGCGTCTGCGCGGGCACGTACGGGCTGCTGACGGCGGCGGGCGGTGCGTACGGGCTGCCGGTGCTGCTGGGCGGGCTGGCGGCGGCGCTGGGCGGGCTGTGGCTCGGGGGCCGGCGTTCGCTGCGTACGCGGTACCGGCCGGACGTGTGGGGCGTACGGGCGTGGCTGGTCGCGGGGTCGGGGGTGTCGGTGGCGACGCTTCTCGTCCTCGCCTCCGTCAGCTCCGGCGGCTCGGCGGCGCTGCATCCCGGTGTCGTGCCGCTGGTGTCCCCCACCCTGCCGCTGTGGCCTGCGGCGGCGGTGCTGTTGGGCCTGCTCCCGGCCTTCGTCGCCCCAAGTCCGCCTGCCAGCAAGCCAGTCGAGCCCATCGCCGTGAAGGAGCCGTCGTGATCCGCTTCGAGGACGTCTCCGTCACATATGACGAGGCCCCCGAACCCGCCGTCCAGCACGTCGATTTCGAGGTGCCGGAGGGTGAACTCGTCCTGCTCGTCGGGCCGTCGGGGGTCGGCAAGTCGACGGTTCTGGGTGCCGTCAGCGGTCTCGTCCCGCACTTCACCGGAGGCACCCTGCGCGGGCGCGTGACGGTGGCCGGCCGGGACACCCGTACCCACAAGCCGCGTGAACTCGCCGACGTGGTGGGCACGGTGGGGCAGGATCCGCTCGCCCACTTCGTGACGGACACCGTCGAGGACGAACTCGCCTACGGCATGGAGTCGTTGGGCCTCGCCCCGGACGTGATGCGCCGCCGGGTGGAGGAGACCCTGGATCTGCTGGGCCTGGCCGAGCTGCGCGACCGCCCGATCGGCACGCTCTCCGGAGGCCAGCAGCAGCGGGTGGCGATTGGCTCGGTCCTCACCCCGCACCCGAGGGTCCTGGTCCTCGACGAGCCGACGTCGGCGCTCGATCCGGCGGCCGCGGAGGAGGTGCTGGCGGTCCTGCAGCGCCTGGTCCACGATCTCGGGACGACGGTCCTGATGGCCGAGCACCGCCTGGAGCGGGTCGTCCAGTACGCCGACCGCATCGCCCTCCTCCCCTCCCCCGGTGCCGCGCCCGTCGTCGGCACCCCGGCGGAGGTGATGGCGTACTCGCCGGTGTACCCGCCCGTGGTCGCCCTCGGCCGCCTGGCGGGCTGGTCCCCGCTGCCCCTGACCGTCCGCGACGCCCGCCGCAGCGCCGGGGAGCTGCGGGAGCGGCTCGCGGACCGCCCGTACCCGGTGCGTACGCCAACTCCCGTACCGGGGACGGCAGTCGAGACAGCCCCGACCGCACCTCGCGGCCTCTTCCGCAGAACCCCGACTCCCGTACCGGAAAACACACTTGCCCCCGCCACGAGCACACCCCGCCGCCTCTTCCGCAAGACCCCGCCGCCCCCAACGACCCTTTGCCCGGCCGAAGTCGACGCGTTGACCGTCCGCCGGGCCCGCGTCGAAGCGCTGCGGCGCGTCACCCTCACCGTCTCCCCCGGCGAGACCGTCGCCCTGATGGGTCGCAACGGCGCCGGGAAGTCCACGCTCCTCGGCGCGCTGGTCGGGCTCGTCGAGCCGGCCGCCGGTTCGGTGCGCGTCGGGGGCCTGGCGCCGCATCGGACGGCGCCCCGGGATCTCGTACGCCGCGTGGGTCTCGTACCGCAGGAGCCGCGTGACCTGCTGTACGCGGACACGGTCGCCGCCGAGTGCGCGGCGGCCGACGCCGATGCGGGCGCCGGGGCGGGGAGCTGCCGGGCGCTGGTCTCCGAGCTGCTGCCCGGCATCACGGACGACACGCACCCGCGTGATCTGTCCGAGGGCCAGCGGCTGGCGCTCGCGCTGGCCGTCGTACTGACCGCCCGGCCGCCTCTCCTCCTCCTGGACGAGCCGACCCGGGGCCTCGACTACGCCGCGAAGGCCCGCCTGGTCGGCATCCTGCGTGGACTGGCCACCGAGGGCCACGCGATCGTCCTGGCCACCCACGACGTGGAACTGGCCGCCGAGCTGGCCCATCGGGTCGTGATCCTGGCCGACGGAGAGGTGGTCGCCGACGGCCCGACGGCCGAGGTGGTCGTGGCGTCACCGTCCTTCGCACCCCAGGTCACCAAGATCCTGGCCCCACAGCGATGGCTCACGGTCGCGCAGGTCCAGGAGGCCCTGCGGTGAGCGGGGCAGCCGGAAGGCCCCGCCCTGTACGTGGGGTCCGGGTCGGGCCGCGTCCCACGGCCGCCGCCATGGACGGGCCCGTCGCCCCAACCCCCGGAAGCCCTCCGATGAGCGGGACGACCGAGAAGCCCCACCCCGCCGGCGCCGTCCGGCTCGCGCCGCGACCCACGGCCGCCCCCGCCCTGGACGGGCCCGTCGCCCCAACCCCCGGAGGCCCTTCGGTGAGCGGGGCGACCGAGAAGCCCCGCCCCGTCCGTGCGGTCCTGCTCGCGCCGCGCTCCACCGCCACCCCCGTCCCGGACGGGCCCGTCGCCCACGCCCGGGAGGCCCTCCGGTGAACGGAACCGGCAAGCCCCGTCCCGTCCGGCTCGGGCCGCGCTCGACCGCCGCTCTCGTCCTCGTCGGGGCCGTGGGCGTGGTGGGGTTCGGGTGGCCGTTTCTTGCGCCGCCTGATTCCGCTGTGAATGCGCATGCGCAGGACGCGCCCTGGCTGTTCGCCGGGTTGCTCGTGCTGCTCGTCGCGGTGGTCGCGGCGGCGATCTCCGAGTCGGGGCTCGGCCCGAAAGCCGTGGCGATGCTCGGTGTGCTGGCGGCGGCCGGGGCGGCTCTGCGTCCGCTGGGCGCCGGTACGGCCGGGCTGGAGCCGATGTTCTTCCTGATGGTGCTCAGCGGGCGGGTGCTGGGACCCGGTTTCGGGTTCGTTCTCGGCTCGGTGACCATGTTCGCGTCCGCGCTGCTCACGGGCGGGGTCGGGCCCTGGATGCCGTTCCAGATGCTCGCGATGGGCTGGTTCACGATGGGCGCGGGACTGCTGCCGGGCTCCGAGCGGCTGCGCGGCCGGGCGGAGCTGCTCCTCCTCTCCGCCTACGGCTTCCTTGCCGCCTTTGCCTACGGCACGGTCATGAACCTGGCGGGCTGGCCCTTCATGGGCGAGCTGGCCTCGAACATCGCCTTCGCGCCGGACGCGCCGGTGCCGACGAACCTGGCCCGTTTCGTCACGTACTGCCTGGCGACCTCCCTCGGCTGGGACCTGGGGCGTGCGGTGCTGACCGTCGTACTGACGATCACGCTCGGCACGACCGTCCTCAAGGCGCTGCGGAGGGCCACCCGGCGGGCCGCCTTCGAGAGCCAGGTCACTTTCGACGCGCCCGGCGCGTGAAGCGGCCCACAGGACGCAGGTCACTTACGAAGCGGAGTAGTAGACCGATGTTCGTGTCATGGCCACACAGAAAGCGGCTCTGACCTGGCCATTGAGAGCCAGGTCACAAATGCCGCCTTAAACCCACATACGACCACAACTAGCAAAAGGGGTGATTGCGGACGCCCGTCGAGCCTGTTTCTCTGGAGCAGTCGCACGGCGCCGACGAACCCCCACGGGTCGCGGCGCCGCCGCATGTCACCGCCACCCACGCAGTACGCACCACCCGGCACCGACTTGCCCGCGACGGCCCTGACCCCGAAGAAAAAGGTTCTCCGTGTTCGTCTCCCGCATCGCCCGCACCATCGCCTCGCCGAAGAAGGCCCTCACCACCGCCGCCGTGGCCGCCGCCACCGCCGGTATGGTCCTGGCCGCGGCCCCCGCCGAGGCGGCGACCTCCGCCTCCGCCTCCGATGCCAAGGCGATCGCGCACAAGATGATCCCGAACGCCGCCCAGTACAACGCGTTCAGCAAGATCGTCGAGCACGAGAGCGGTTGGGACGTCGACGCGACCAACGCCTCCTCCGGCGCGTACGGCTTGGTCCAGGCCCTGCCCGCCACGAAGATGGCCTCCGCCGGCTCCGACTGGAAGACCAACGCGGCCACCCAGATCAAGTGGGGCCTGAACTACATGAACGACCGTTACGGCAGCCCCGTCGCGGCCTGGAACTTCTGGCAGGCCAACGGCTGGTACTGAGCCGGCCCGGCCTGACCTGACTGGGGCGACGGCCCCCGACTCTCCTGAGTCGGGGGC
>NZ_JBSFDA010000142.1:0-27073 GCF_053593675.1 Streptomyces sp. NPDC002156
CGGCAGCCCCCAGGGATGGGTATGGGTATGGGTAGGGGCGGCGGGGGCGAAATCAGTCGGCGGTCACCTTGGTGACCTTGCCCGTGTCCAGCGCCACCGTCCACTCACTCGTCACCTCGTCCTTCACCGTCTCCACGCCCCACACCACCGCCCCGGTTTCATCGTCGTCGCCCCCCACCTCCGTCACCGCCCCCTCCGCGGCAGCGGCAAGCGCCGCGTCCCGTGCGTCGAACTTCGCCCCCTTCAGCGCCGCCAGCTCCGCACGGTCCTCGCTGTCGCTCTCCTCCTCGGTGTCCCGCTGGGCGTCCAGCACCCTCCCCTCGGCCGAGACCTCGACGCCGTACTCCGCACCGTCGTCCGCCACGACATCCACACCCCACGCCCCGGCGTCACCCCCGTCGTCGTCCAGCTCGGCGGAGACGACAGTGCCCGGGGTGTGTCGCAGGGCCGCCGCGATGGCCTCGGCGGCGGTGACGCCGTGCACGTTCGCACCGCTCACCCCGGTCCGCGCGGCAGCCGTCTCGTCGTCGCCCGCCGCGAAGGCGGCGACAGTGCCGCCGGCCAGGGCGGCTGCGGTGAGGGTGGCGATGACGATGTTCCGCTTCTTGGGGTTCATGGGAGTTCCTGCCTGTTCGCTCGGATCGATGCTCGCTTCGATGACGACAACCAAGCTGCCCGAGCCCGCCTGAAGCAGACCTGAAGTCACCTGAAGGCGTCTTCAGGTTTGCTTTGCGACGCTGTACGCATGCGTTTGCTGATAGTGGAGGACGAGAAGCGGCTCGCCCTGTCCCTCGCGAAGGGGCTGACGGCCGAGGGATACGCCGTGGACGTCGTCCACGACGGCCGCGAGGGGCTGCACCGGGCCACCGAGACTCCGTACGACCTCGTGATCCTCGACATCATGCTGCCCGGCCTCAACGGCTACCGCGTCTGCGCGGCCCTGCGCGCCGCCGGCCACGACGTACCGATCCTCATGCTCACCGCCAAGGACGGCGAGTACGACGAGGCGGAAGGGCTCGACACGGGCGCCGACGACTATCTGACCAAGCCCTTCTCGTACGTTGTTCTGGTTGCCCGTGTGAAGGCCCTGTTGCGTCGGCGTGGGGCGGCCGGTGCCTCGCCCGTCCATGTGGTCGGCGAGCTGACCGTCGACACCGCCGCCCATCGTGTTCACGTCGGCGAGGACGAAGTCACCCTCACCGCCAAGGAGTTCGCCGTCCTGGAGCAGCTCGTCCTGCGGGCCGGGGAAGTCGTGTCCAAGGCGCGGATCCTGGAGCACGTCTGGGACTTCGCGTACGACGGCGACCCGAACATCGTCGAGGTGTACGTCAGCACGCTGCGGCGCAAGCTCGGCGCTCCCCTGATCCGGACCGTGCGCGGCGCCGGATACCGGCTGGAGGTGCCGCGGTGAGACGCGCTCTCGGCTCCGTGCGGGCCCGGGCCGCCCTCGGCGCCACCCTCGTCGTCGCGGTCGCGCTGGTCGCCGCCGGAACCGCCGTACTGCTCTCCCTCTGGTCCAACCTGAGCGGCCAGGCCAGTACGCAGGCCGAGCGGACCGCCCGGGCCGTCGCCGCCGACCTGGTGGCCGGGACCGCGTACGACCAGCTGTCCCTCGATGACGACGACCGGCCCGTCCAGGTCGTCGACCCGGCCGGGCGGCTGGTCGCGGCCAGCGAGGACCTGGAGCGGATCAGCGGCACGGGGGTGGCGGCCGTGCGTCCGCAGGCCGTCACGGGGGACACCGGCAGCTCCGAATCCACGGCGGACGACGACTCCCTCTCCACCGGCGAGATCGACGACGACGTCTCCTTCACCGACGGGTCCGCCACCGTCGACGGCGACGAGGCCGACTACCGGTTCGCCGCCGTGCGCGTCGAGGCCGACGGCGACGGCACCCTCACCGTGTACGCCGGCGCGCCCCTCTCCGCCGAACAGAGCGCCGTCAGTACCGCGTTGACCGTCATGCTGATCGGGTTCCCGCTGCTGCTCGGCGTCGTCGCGGGCGTCACCTGGCTGGTGACCCGGCGTGCGCTGCGCCCCGTCGAGGGCATCCGGGCCGAGATGGCCGAGAGCACCGCCTCCGAGGACCTCGCCCGGCGCGTCCCGGTGCCCGACACGCACGACGAGGTCGCGCGGCTCGCCCGGACCACCAACGAGACACTGGCCGCCCTGGAGACCTCCGTGGAACGCCAGCGCCGGTTCGTCGCCGACGCCTCCCACGAACTGCGCAGCCCCATCGCCTCCCTGCGCACCCAGCTCGAAGTCGGCGCCGCACACCCGGAGTTGCTGGATGTGGAGGGGGCCGTCGAGGACACCGTACGGCTGCAGCGCCTAGCCGCCGATCTGCTGCTGCTCGCCCGGCTGGACGCGGGGGAGCGGCCCGCCGACGCCCGCTTCGATCTCGCGGAGGTGGTCCGGGAGCAGGTGGAGGGGCGGGTGGGGGTGACACTCGAAACGGCGGTGTCCGTGGAAGTGGGTGGGTCGCGGGGGCAGTTGGGGCGGCTGGTCGCCAATCTGCTGGACAACGCGCAGCGGCACGCCCGGTCGGCCGTCACGGTGGACGTGCGGCGGGAGGGGGAGTGGGTCGTCGTCGAGGTCGCCGACGACGGGGACGGGGTGCCGGAGGCGGACCGGGAGCGGGTGTTCGAGCGGTTCGTACGGCTCGACGACGCCCGTAGCCGGGACGACGGCGGCGCCGGGCTCGGACTTGCCATCGCCCGGGATGTCGCCGTACGGCACGGCGGCACACTCACCGTGCGTGAAGCGGCGACAGGCGGAGCCCTGTTCGGACTCCGCCTGCCTGTCGCCTAGTCCTGCGGCGGCCCTTACGGGCGGCCCCGCTGGCCGCGCAGGTGCTGTGCGATCGGGCGGAGCGCCTTGTCCACCTCGGCCAGGGCCTCCGGGGTCAGCAGGTCGATGAAGTGTCGCCGCACCGACGCCACATGATGGGGAGCGACCCTGTTCATCGTGTCCATGCCCTGCTCGGTGAGCACCGCGTACAGGCCGCGCCGGTCGGACTCGCAGTTCTCACGGCGGACCAGGTTCGCGTTCTCCATGCGGGTGATCTGGTGCGAGAGGCGGCTCTTGGACTGGAGGGTGGCGGACGCGAGGTCGCTCATCCGCATCCGGACGCCCTCGGACTCGGAGAGGTTCACCAGGATCTCGTAGTCGTTCATCGTCAGGCCGAACGGTTGCAGGTCCTTTTCGAGCTGGTACGCCAACAGTCTGTTGACCTCCAGGTGGGTGCGCCAGGCGCACTGCTCCGCGTCGGTCAGCCAGCTTGTGGCCGTCTCGGTCTCCATGAATGAAGTCTACCTAAAAGGTTGAAAGGCGAACTAGCGAGGGTGGTGTGTCGGAGTGGCGTGACGGCGTGCACACGTTCGACGTCACACTCCGCAGACTACCGCTCACAGCCCGAAGCGACGCTGGAGGTCACCGAGCTGTCCGGGAAGACGCGGTGCGCCCGGTTGCTGTGGCCGGCCTGTGGGGGCGTGGCCGCCACCCGGCACTCCGGGCTCGTGCGGAACCGCCCCCGTGGCCTGCTCCGCCATGAGCGTCTCGCTGGACTGGAGCAGCACCGTGCCCGCCCCGACGAACTCGAACTGGTGCTCCTCGCCGGAGGCCCCGCCCATGCCCGTCATCGCACGTAGGCCGCCCATCAGGCCCGTCATGTACCCGTGGTCGTAGTGGTGGCAGGGGGAGGGGCAGTCGGCCCAGCCGACCAGGGCCTGCGGGTCCACCCGGATCGGGGGTTCCATGAACACCACCGGGCCGTTCGACGCGGCCACGAACTTGCCCGTTCCGATGAGGGTCAGGAAGCCCGGCACGATCGACTGCTTGAGCGCGAGACTTGGCTGAAAAGCTAGAAGGTTGCCCGAGCGAATGGTCAGGTTGCCGTTCTCCAGATCGTACGAATTCACGTCGAAGGCCCGGTCGGCGAGCAGCATCTTGCCCGAACCCTCGGCGACGACCCAGTCGCTCGCGTGCAGAGGCGAATGAAAGGACGTACGGACAAGACGGTCCAGGCGGCCGTGTCCGATGCCGTTGAAGTCGATCGAGCCGTAGTAGGCGATCATCTTCCCCTTCTGCAGGAACCACTGGCTCCCCTTGAGCTCCACGCAGAAGGTGTAGTTGTTGACGTTGTCGTCGGACGGCAGCGTCATCGGGTCGTGGACGACGGGCCCCGCGCCCGGGTAGGTGGTCACAGCTTCTCCTCCGACGCCTGGACGTACACCGCACCGTTGCCGCTCAGCTCCAGCTGGAACGCCTCGCCCGAGCCGCGGCCCACCATGTCGCGCCAGCCCAGCGCGGTGGACAGCTTGTTGCGGACGTCGCCGTGGTGCGCGACGTACGCCTGCGGGTCGACGTGGACCGGGCGCTGCGGGGTGATCGGCACCTCGATGACCCCGCCGTGGGCCATGACGGCGACCGCGCCGTGTCCCTTGAGGGTGGTCGTGAACAGGCCCTGGCCCGTCACCTGGCCCCGGACCATGCCCATGACGCCGCCCTGCGAGCCCATGAACATCGTGCCCTGCTGGAGGGTGCCGTCGAAGGCGAGGAGGCGGTCCGCCTCGACGCACAGCGTGTCCCCGGCGAGGTTGATGACCTGGATGTGGTGGCCGCCGTGCCCGAACAGGACCGTGCCGCTGCCCTCGACCGTCATCAGCGGCGTCGCCTCGTTCGCCACCCGGCGGCCGATCATCGACATGATCCCGCCCTGGCCGCCCTGCATGTTGGGCGTGAAGGACACCTCGCCCTTGTAGGCGAGCATCGCCCCGCGCTGACTGAACAGACGCTGGCCGGGCATGACGGTCGCCTCGACCATCTTGGAGTTGATCTCTTGGAAGGGCATGTCACACATCCCCGGCGATCGTGTTGCGCTCGCTGGGCTGGACGTACACCAGGCCGTCGCCCTCGAAGCGGATCTGGAAGGCCTCGCCGCCGCCCTCACCCATGAACGTGCGGAACGTCACACCGGACTGGAAGGACTGCCGGACGTTGCCCTGGTGCGCGATGTACGCCCCCGGGTCGACCGTCAGGGGAAACTGCGGGCTCACGCGCAGCACCACCGCAGGACCGTCCGACATGATCGCCGCCTGGCCGTGCCCCTCGACGGTCGTCGTGAACAGGCCGTTGCCCGTGGACGCTCCGCGCATCCCCGTGAACGACGTGCCCGTGCGCAGGCCCGAGTCGGTCGCGAGCAGGTTGCTCGACTCGACGTAGAGCTTGTCCCCCTGGAGGCCGACGAGGTTGATCTCGGAGGCGCGGTCGGCAAACCAGCACGTCCCGTGCCCCTTCACCTCCATCAGTTCCATCTGCTCGCCGGTGATCCGCCGGGTGACCATCCCGCGGATGCCCTCACCGCCGCCGCTGAGCTTCTTGAAGTCCATCTGCCCGTCGTACGCCACCATCGAGCCGTTCTTCGCCTTCACGGCGTCTCCGGTCATGTCGACGGCGAGCACCTTGCTGCCTTGAAGTCGAAACATCGCCACGGAGGGAAGGTAGCCTCCCGGGCACCCCCGGCGACAGATCCCGAAGGTGGAGATCGTCCCTGAACCTCCCCCTAGGGGCGGACCCCCAGCCCGGTCGCGCGACCGGCGAATGCCACAATGGACGAACGTTTGTGCGTCCATTCACAAAGCAGCATTCACCCAGCAGCACTCACACAGCACCGAAGGTGACCCGTGGACATCAAGACCGCCTCTGCCCTCCGCCGCCTGCGCCTGGTCTCGGCCCCGGAGGCCGTTTCCTTCCTGCTCCTGCTGGTCTGCTCGGTGCTGAAGCGGACCACGGACTTCAATGCGGTGCCCGTCATGGGCATGGTCCACGGGGTTCTCTTCATCCTCTACGTGATCTTCTGGGCGGACGCCTGGAACCGCGCCAAGTGGTCCCTGAAGACCGGGCTCCTCTACTTCGTCCTCTCCGTACTCCCGACCGGCGGCTTCTTCGCCGAGCGCAAGCTGCGCCGTGAGACCGAGGACGCGGTCATCGCCTCCCGCGCCCGCCAGGCCCAGGACGGAGCCGTCCAGGCATGATCGTCGCCTTCTCCGTGACGCCCCTCGGTGTCGGCGAGGACGTGGGGGAGTACGTCGCCGACGCCGTCCGCGTCGTCCGTGAATCCGGGCTCCCCAACCGCACCGACGCGATGTTCACGTCGATCGAGGGCGAGTGGGACGAGGTCATGGACGTCGTCAAGCGTGCCGTCGCCGCCGTCGAGGAACGCGCCCCGCGCGTCTCCCTCGTCCTCAAGGCCGACATCCGCCCCGGAGTGACGGACGGACTGACCTCCAAGGTCGAGACGGTGGAGCGCCACCTCTCCCAGTAACCGTCTCTCTCCCAGTAACCGTCCCTTTCGGAAATCCACCCGCCTGGACGCGTCCGGTTCGACACGTCGCCATATCTCCACTTCTGTGGGGATATCGGCTTCGTTCGACACTGGAGGGCGCTGTGCGGCCGCAGGGCTACGACTACGACACCCACAGCCGGCTGGCCGGACCGCTCACCGAGGCCCCGGTCAGAGCGCCGTACCGCGTGCGGTACACCTCGCTCCTCTCCCGTGAGCCGCGCCGAATACGCGCCGTCCTGCTGATGACCCTCGCGCCGCTGCTCACCGGCGCGCTGCTCGTCTACCTCGTCTGGCCCACCCACTGGGTCGAGCGCGAGGGCGGCGACGCGTGGATGGTCCATCTCGACATCGCGATGCTCATAGCCATCGGGCTGATCGAGCTGTTCATGGTCGTCAACGTGGTGTCCATCGCCCACGCGACCATGGTCGCCCGTGACCCCGTACCCGTCGTACCGGAGTCCGGCACCCGCGTCGCCTTCCTCACCACGTACGTCCCGGGCAAGGAACCCCTCGCGATGGTCCGGGCCACCCTCGAAGGCGCGACCCGCGTCCACCACACCGGCCCGCTGGACGTGTGGCTGCTCGACGAAGGGGACGACGAGCAGGCCAAGGCGCTCTGCGCCGAACTGGGCGTACGGCACTTCAGCCGGCACGGGGTCCCCGAGTGGAACCGGACCAAGGGCGTCCACAAGGCCCGTACCAAGCACGGGAACTACAACGCGTGGATCGCCATGCACGGCGACGAGTACGACTTCTACGCCTCCGTCGACACCGACCACGTGCCGCTCCCCAACTTCCTGGAGCGGATGACGGGCTTCTTCCGCGATCCGGACGTCGCCTTCGTCGTCGGCCCCCAGGTGTACGGGAACTACACCCACCCCGTCACCAAGGCGGCCGAGTCGCAGCAGTTCCTCTTCCACGCGCTCATCCAGCGCGCCGGGAACCGCTACCGCGCCCCCATGTTCGTCGGCACCAACAACGTCGTACGCATCGCGGCCGTCAAGCAGATCGGCGGGCTGTACGACTCCATCACCGAGGACATGGCCACGGGGTTCGAACTGCATCGCCGCCGCAATCCGAGTACCGGGCGGCACTGGCGGTCCGTCTACACGCCGGACGTGCTCGCCGTGGGCGAGGGGCCCGCGTCCTGGACCGACTTCTTCACCCAGCAGATGCGCTGGTCGCGCGGGACGTACGAGACGCTGTTCAAGCAGTACTGGAAGGCGCCTTTCAGCATGCCTCCGGGCCGGCTGTTCTCGTACACGCTGATGCTCGTCTACTACCCGATGACCGCCGTCAACTGGTTCCTCGGGATGCTGAGCTGCTTCCTCTTCCTCTGGTTCGGGGCGTCCGGCACGCAGGTCGCGGCCTCCGTCTGGCTGATGCTCTATAGCGACGCAGCCGCCCTCCAGATCGGGCTGTATCTGTGGAACCGGCGGCACAACGTCTCGCCGCACGAGCCGGAGGGCTCCGGCGGGCTGGCCGGGATGGCGATGTCGGCGCTCTCCGCGCCGATCTACCTGAAGTCGTTCGGCGCGGCCCTGCTCCGCCGCCCGAGCCGGTTCGTCGTCACGCCGAAGGGCGGGGACGCCAGCCCCGACCGGCTGCTGACGTTCCGGGTCCATCTCTTCTGGGCCGTGCTCCTCGCGGTCTCGCTCGTGGCCTCCGTCCGTCTCGGCCACACCCATGTGGCCATGCGCACCTGGGCCGTCCTGGCCATGGTGATCTCCCTGGCCCCGGTCGGGGTGTGGCTCGCCACCCGGCGCAAGCAGGGCAAGGAGCCCGGCGAGAGCAGGGAGCGCGAGGAACCCGCGCTCGCGACCACCGCTGTCGCACCGGTCTCCAGCACCCCGACAGGAGGCAACTAGGCCATGGCCTACCAGCCGTCGAAGAAGACCAAGAAGACCGTCCTGGGCATCGGGGGTGTCGCCCTGCTCGCCGGTCTCAACGCGCCCGCCGTGCTCGACTTCGCCGGTGAGCGGTACCACGAGTACAAGATCGCCCAGCCCGGCTACCAGGCCAAGTACGGCTCCTGGAGCGCGATCGACATCCCGAAGGAGTTCCGCACCAACGCCATCCACGCGGCGCTGCTGCACACCGGCAAGGTGCTGATCGTCGCGGGCTCCGGCAACGAGCAGAAGAAGTTCGACAAGGGTTCGTTCGACACGATCCTGTGGGACCCGAGGAACGACACCTTCAAGAAGATCGCCACCCCCGACGACTTCTTCTGCGCCGGACACGCCCAACTACCCGACGGACGGCTCCTGGTGGCCGGCGGCACCGCCCGCTACGAGCTGCTCGACGGCGAGGTCGAGCGGGCGGGCGGCGGGATGCGCGTCAAGAACGAGAACCCCGACAAGCCGATCGTACTGAAGAAGGGCACCCGGTTCCGGTCGCCCGCCGGGGTCGAGTACGTCAGCCGGTTCGACGTGACCGTCCCCAAGGCCAAGCGCACGCAGAAGATCACGTACAACGCGGCCGGGGTCATGCAGCCCTGGGTGACGAAGGTCGTCGCGAGCGAGGCCCGGGTCTTCGTCGAGGCGGCCGCGGCGGGGCCGGTGTCGATCACCGCCAAGCAGGCGCAGTACGAGATCGTCGGCCTGAAGGGCAAGGACGCGGACAACACGTACGGCCTCTCCGAGAAGATCACCATGGACAAGCAGGACTTCCAGGGGATCAGGGCGGCGTACGAGTTCGATCCGAAGGCCGAGAAGTACATCCCGGTCGAGCCGATGGACAAGGCGCGCTGGTATCCGACGCTGGTAGGTCTCGACGACGGACGGGTCCTTGCCGTCTCCGGGCTCGACGACGTCGGGGCGATCGACCCCGGGGACAACGAGATCTACGACCCGAAGACCAAGAAGTGGACCCCGGGCCCGAAGCGCTACTTCCCGACCTACCCGGCCTTGTTCCTCACGAAGGGCGGCAAGCTGTTCTACCCGGCGTCCAACGCGGGTTACGGACCAGCCACCATGGGCCGGGCGCCGGGCCTGTGGGACCTGGAGAAGAACACCTTCGAGAAGGTGCCGGGCCTGACGGACGCCGACGAGACGGAGACCTCTGCGTCGGTGCTGCTGCCTCCGGCGCAGGACCAGAAGGTGATGATCCTGGGCGGCGGAGGCGTGGGCGAGTCGAAGAAGGCGACGCGGCGTACGGCCGTCGTCGACCTGAAGAAGGACAACCCGGTCTTCGAGGCCGGCCCCGACCTCCCCCAGGGCACCCGCTACCTGAACAGTGTCCTGATGCCGGACGACACCGTGTTCACGTCCAACGGCTCCGCCGACTACCGGGGCCGCAGCGCCAGCAACATCCTCAAGGCACAGTTCTACGACCCCAAGGCGAACGCGTTCCGGGCGGCGGCATCGCCGAAGGTGGGCCGCAACTACCACTCCGAGGCGCTGCTGCTGCCCGACGGCCGGGTCGCCACCTTCGGCTCCGACCCGCTCTACGACAACCAGCAGAACACCAAGCTGGGCCACTTCGAGCAGCGGATGGAGATCTTCACTCCGCCCGCGCTGCACAAGAACGGCAAGAACAGGCCCGTACTGGGGGACGGCCCCCAGGAGACCGACAAACTCGGCCGCGCGACGTTCAAGTCCCCCCACCCGGAACGAGTGTCGAAGGCCCGTCTGATGCGCCCCAGCGCTGTCACGCACACGACGGACGTCGAACAGCGCTCCATCGACCTCCCCCTCAGCAAGGACCGCACGTCGGTGACGGTCGACGTACCGAAGGACCGCACGCTGGTGCCGCCCGGCTGGTACATGCTGTTCGTGACGGACGCGAAGGGGACGCCGTCGGAGGCGAAGTGGATCCAGGTGAGGTGAAGGGGCGTAACCGGCTTACCGTGTACGGGAGTTACGGGCGAGCCCGAGTGCGTACTCCGGCCACCAGCGCCCGGCCGCCGGGCCGCCCCGGCACTCGCCGTCCGACTCGCCGGGCCGCTTGATCCACAGGTAGGCGTCGAGGGCGGGCTCGCCGGTGCGGGTGGTCGGGCGGGTGCCGAGGGCGCGGCCGGGCGGGTTGCACCAGGCGTCGCTCCGGTCGCCGCGCAGCGGCCCGTTCCCGTTGCGGCTGGTGTCGACGACGAAGTGCTTGCCGTCGAGGGCACGGGAGAGCTGGACGCCGTACGTCTTGGTGGCCGCGTCCGTCTGGAAGTTGGACACATTGAGCGCGAACCCGTCGGCCCGCGCGATCCCGGCCCGCCGCAGCGCCTCGACGAGCTTGCGGGGCTCATCGAACCAGTCGGGATTGCCGGCGTCGACGTACACCTTCGTACGGCCCTGCTGCTTGAGCCGCGCGACGGCGTCGGAGAGCAACCGCTCCCGCTCGGCGTGGTACTCGGCGGGAGTACAGCCGTCCACGACATGCGCGACCGCGTCCGGTTCGAGGACGACCAGAGCGGGACTGTCCCCGAGAGCGTCGGCGAACCGCTCGATCCAGGCCCGGTAGGCGCCGGCGTCGCCGGCCCCACCCGCGGAATGCTGACCGCAGTCGCGGTGCGGAATGTTGTACGCCACGAAAAGGGTCGTACGTCCGTCCCGTGCGGCTGCTCGGGTGGCGGTCCGGATCACCGGCACCGGGTCGTCACCGGCGGGCCAGAGCGCGGCGGGCTGCTCGGCGATACGACGCAACAGCCGCGCTTCCTTCTCACGCCCCTGCCGCTGCCACGCCCGCACTTGCCGGGCGGCGGGGGAGGCCGGATCGACCCAGAACACCTGGGAACCGGCGACGGAGGCCTCCTTGGTGGCACCGGAGACGACGGCGGCTTCGCCCACCTCGGGCGCGGAAACACAGCCGGCCGCGAGCCCGAGCACCGTGAGCATCGCGGGTGTCGCGAGGGTGAGGGAGAGGGTACGGGTCAGCCGGGACATGCTGCTCCCTTGGGAAAAGATGACGCATGGTGACGGTCGGTGACGATCAGTCGGTAATCGTGGCACAGGGAGACTGACCGTCAAGGCCGCGACACCGGGGGCGGCGGGCCTCGAAGATCTGCACCCCGATCTGCACCGGATGACCTGGACCGAAGGGCGAGACGGGGCTGACCGCGATGTGACCGGCCGGTAAGGTCTGGTGCCGTGCCGAAGCCGCTCAGTCTCCCCTTCGATCCCATCGCCCGCGCCGACGAACTGTGGAAACGGCGCTGGGGAAACGTCCCGTCGATGGCCGCGATCACCTCGATCATGCGTGCGCAGCAGATCCTGCTCGCGGAGGTCGACGCGGTGGTGAAGCCGTACGGTCTGACGTTCGCGCGGTACGAGGCGCTGGTGCTGCTCACCTTCTCCAAGGCCGGCGAACTGCCGATGTCCAAGATCGGCGAGCGCCTGATGGTCCACCCGACGTCGGTCACGAACACCGTGGACCGCCTGGTGAAGTCGGGCCTGGTGGCCAGACGCCCCAACCCCAACGACGGCCGAGGCACCCTGGCCACGATCACGGAAAAGGGCCGCGAAACGGTCGACGCGGCAACCCGCGACCTGATGGCAATGGACTTCGGCCTCGGCGTGTACGACGCGGAGGAATGCGCGGAGATCTTCGCGATGCTGCGACCGCTGCGGGTGGCGGCGAGCGATTTCGACGAGGAGTAGGGCGGCAGCGGGTACTTCCGGGGTCGCCGGAAGATCGCTGGAAACCGGTGGTTACGCTCGTACGCATGAAAAAGAGCGTGTTGACCCGCTACCGCGTCATGGCCTACGTCACCGGTGTACTGCTGGTTCTGCTGACCCTCGGTGTGATCGCCAAGTACGCGCTGAAGCTCGACGGTGCCGACGGCTTCACGAGCGTCGTCGGTATCGCGCACGGCTGGCTGTACGTCGTGTACCTGGTCTTCGCCTTCGATCTGGGCTCCAAGGCGAAGTGGCCGGTCCGCAAGCAGCTGTGGGTCCTGCTCGCCGGCACCGTTCCCACCGCCGCGTTCTTCGTGGAGCGCAAGATCAGCCATGAGCTGGCGGGGCAGCTCGGAGAGCCGGCACGGGTGGTCGCCAAGGCGTGACCAGACCGGACCGCTACCGCCGCCGCAGTGCCTCGCGGCGGTTTGCAGACCTGGTACGGCAGGGCGTGTAAGCACGAGGGCGGTTTCACGGCGCTCTTCGGGAATTCTGCCGACCCTCATGGGACGCGACTCCGACGATCCTCGCTCCCTCGGAGAGGTTGGGCACTGCGGGGTCGCGGTCGACTCGGCGGCGGAGAGGCAGGGTGTGGAGCCCGCCGTTCTCAAAGGCACGCTCCAGACGGACATCTTCGAGGAGTGCATGCCGCAGGAGGAGTACGGGCTGAGGCGACGCTCGGGGAGATCTGTGGGGTGCTTCGGGAGGGGTGCGGGGGGTGTATTCGGAGCTGCTGGGGCTCTGGGTGTTCCCTGGCTGCGGGCGGTGGCTCCATGGAGGCTCTGTCGCCTTTGTGCGTTCCCGTTCAGTTGTAACGATCCCGCGAAGATCCTGATCGTTTTGTCTGGTCCTGTGCATTCATGAGCTCTTCATGAAGATTATTTGACCTTTTGGTGAGAGTGATCTTCGTGAGAAGTTCCAGTGGGGTGCGCCCCGTAACCGCGTGGGGGGCGCGGGCGGTCTCCCCTGGGTAACGGCAGGTCTCCCCACCTTGAAGCGGCAGTGTCCGGTTCCGCTGTGCGGGGGTGGGTGCTGTCGGCCGCCAAGACATTAGTTAGGTAAACTATATGTCATCGGGAAGATCATTCGGCAGGCGTCGACGACGCATGCGCGATGCCCTGACCAGGGGAATGGTGGGGACGGCACTCGTCACCTCCATTGCCATGTTCGCGGGGCTGATACAGGCGGTGCCGGTTGCGGCCGACACGCCTGAGGAAGACACCGGGTCCTACCGCAACAGTGTTGGCGAGCTCGCACGGCTCAACCGGTGCATCGCCGGTGTGGCGATGCACAGCGGCGGTCCTCATCAGAAGGCAGCGGCCGTCGACGGGCTCACCGGTACCGCCGACCAGCTGTACCGAGCGGTGGGTGAGATCGGTACCGGCACTGTTGTGGGGGACGACGGCCAGCCCCAGTACTCCCTGTTGGTGGAGGCGGTTCGCGCCGACCGCGAGGCCGCAGGGGACTACGCCGACGCCTTCGACGCTCGCGTCGAAGCACTGGATACGGCAAATCACCCATATGTTTCCTCGGTGGCTACGAGTGGGGTAATGGAGTGGGACCCACCGGAGTTCGGTGCCGATGTGCGGCAGTTCACTCTGATCACGCAGGAGGAGATCGCTCAGTTCGGTTGGGACGGCCACAGTGTCGCCAGCGCGGAGTCGATCGCGCGCGCTCGGGAGATCGCTGCCGAGAACAAGGACAAGGACTCGTGGAACGACTTCACCGCTTCGGTCATGCTGTCCGAGTCGGAGCTGGTCCACAGCGCGGACTTCAGCCGTGGGACCACCTCCACTGACATCGCCTCCTACCTGCGGCACGGCGGTTTCATCACGGAGGCGCCCGTTGACGGGTCCGCCGAGTACCGCATCGTGGTCGAGGACCTCAAGCAGGCATGGGCTGCCTGCGACAGTCAGAACCCGCTTGACGTACGGCGCGTGCTCAACGCCCCGGTGATGACCGCGATGGCCGAGTGGGAGCTGGAGTACGCTGCCCAGTCCGCTCCTCGCGCGACCATCATTCAGGCGGAGGCGGACGCCGCCACCGCCACCCGCGAGGCCACCGACGACATGATCGAGGCCATCGGGCAGGCCTGGCTGGCCGAACAGATCCTCACCTGGCGCAAGTACTGGCAAGACGAGCTCGCCAACGATCCCGATGCCCTCGGACAGCCCGACCAGGCGCTCTACGACCAGGCCGCCGCAGACCTGGCCCGCGCCCGGAGCAACGTCGCTGCTCTGGTGACCAGCGCCAACGGCCACGCCGAGCGTGCGGCCACCGCGGCTCAGAACGCGGTGACCGCCCAGCAGGAAGCCTGGGCGATCGCCGACAGCACCAACGTGCCGCGTGGCCGTGGGCTGATGTACGCCCAGCAGTCGGTCCAGGTCGCCCGTGCCTCGGGCGCGGCAGCCAAGGCCGCCGCCAAGGCCACCAGGACGGCCCTCGAAGCCGCCAACGCCACGGTGGCCGACAGCGACGCCCTGCTGGCCAAGGCACAGACCGAGTCCCACGCCATCAACACCGAGTTCCGGCGCATCGCCGCGCAGGAGGCCGCCGCCCAGGCGAAGGCCGCCGCCGACAGCGCCGAGGCCGATGCCACGGCCGCCGCCGACAGCGCGACCACGGCCAAGAACGCGCAGACCGCGGCGGAGGAGCAGCGGGACAAGGCCCGTACGGCCGCGGCCGACGCCCAGGCGCAGCGGGCCAAGGCGGAACTGGAGCATGCGACCGCCGTCGCAGCCCGCGCGCAGGCAGCAGGTGAGCGAGCCAAGGCACAGGAGGCGGAAGCCCGGGCCGCGTCTCAACAGACCGCTGCTCAGGAGGCGAAGGCGACAGCTGGTACGGCAGCCACCGAAGCCGCCGAGAAGCGCAAGCTCGCCACAGAGAAGGCGGACGCCGCACAGGCCGCACGGGAAGCGGCCGTTGCCGCAGAACAGGCCAAACAGGCGACCGCCGCACGCGCTGCGGCTCTCAACGCAGCCGCCGCTGCCGCCGAGGGCTCCGCAGCCGCCGCCGAGACCCGGCAGGCCGCGGACGCGGCCCAGACCGCAGCCGGACAGGCGGCCACGGCCGCAACGGCCGCGCGTACCGCGGCAGACGAGGCCACCAGCGCGGCGGTCACCGCTCGCACCGCCGCCACCAAGGCCGAAGGCGCCGCCGAGCGGGCCCAGGCGAACGCCGACGGTGCGTGGGCCTCGTACCTGGAGTCCGTCGGTGCTGCCGCGGCCGCGCACGCCGCTGCCGCCGAGGCGCTCGATGCCTCCCAGGATGCCGCGTTCCGGGCCGATCGGGCCGCCACGTCGTCCGCGAATGCCTCCGAACTGTCCAAGAGGGCGGGCGAGGAGTCCGCGGCGGCCGGGACCGAGGCCGGTGAGGCGGTCAAGTCCGTCGCGACCGTGGCCGGACGTGCCTATGCGGCCGGGCAGGCCGCGCTGGCCGCCCGGGACAGCGCGAACGAGGCGATCGCCGCCGCGAACGACGCGATCTCCGCAGGAACGCCCTATCAGGAGAAGGACAGTTCGGCCGCGTTCGCCGTGCTCGTCGGCCAGTCGTCGAAGACGCTGGCGGAGCAGCAGGCAGCCGCGGCGGAGGCCAAGGCAACGGAAGCGGCTCAAGCCGCCCAGGCCGCACAGCAGGCAGCCGACCAGGCGCTCGGCGACGCGAAGATCGCCGCAGACGCCGCCGCACAGGCTGCCGCCGACTCGGTGCGCGCCGCCCGGGCCGTGACCCGGGCCCAGGAGTCCGCCGCGGTCGCGGCGAGCGCGGGGGAGGCCGCGGGGGAGGCCGCCAGCACAGCCTCCGGCCTCGCCCAGCAGTCTGGCGACGACGCTCTCAGCGCCCAACTGACCGCGAACGATGCCGAATCCGAGGCCGTTGCCGCCGACCGGGAGGCCACCGAGGCCGAGCGCGACGCGAGCAAGGCCGGCGAGTCCGCGGGTAAGGCCGCCGGAGCCGCCGGCGACGCCCAGAACGAGGCGACCCAGGCCGAGCAGGACGCCAAGGACGCCGAGGCCAAGGCGGCCAACGCCGAGGCCGACAGCGCAGCGGCCGAGGACGCCGCCGAACAGGCCGAACAGGAACAGAGCGAGCAGAACGAAGCTGAACGCGAGGATGCCCTCCAGGACGGCAGCACTCCCGTCGAGGGTGGCTCGTCGTCCTGGCCGGTCCTCGGGGAGCAGCAGGAGCAGATTCTCCTCGACGAGTGCGGGCAGACCTGCGTCGACGAGTACCGGGCCGCGCTCGCCGCTGTCTCGGTGAACGTCGTCGAGTGGACGGCCGCGAACGGCGGCCAGATCCTGCTCGACCAGCTCGGCACCGCCAAGGTCAAGGCCTGCCTGGCCGAGACCAACGTCGAGAACTGCCTGTGGTCGTTGGTCGACATCCCCTCCTCCGCGGTGATCGTCGGCCGGATCCCGGCGCTCGCGGAAGCGATCGAGAAGGTCAGCACCGGCATCAGGCAGGTCTTCGCCGACGCGGACCGCGCGGTACGGAAGCTGAACGAACTGACCGAGGTCATCCGCAAGGTCCGCAGCACTCCGCGCCTGGACCGGTGCATCACGGGCGTCGCCCTGCACGCGGGCGGCTCCGCGATGAAGGCCAAGGCCATCGAGGGCCTGTCCGGGACGAACGATGAGCTCCGTGCCGTCGTGGGGGACATCGGATGGATCGGACTGGAGTCCCTGGGCCAGGCCAGTGCCAAGGACCGGGAGGCGGCGTTCGCCTACCGCGACGCCTCCGACGCCCGTAGAGACGGCCTCAAGGAGGCCAACCGCCCGTACGCGATGAGCTCGTTCAGCGACGACATCACGCTGGACTCGCCCGAGTTCGACACCGACGTACGTCAGTTCACCATGTTCACCCAGGCCGAACTGGCGGGACGTCTCGGCTGGGACGGCCACAGCAACGCCGGCGCCGACGCGATCGCCCAGGCCCGGGAGATCGCCGAGGAGAACGACGGCAAGGACTCCTGGTACGACTGGGCCGCGGCCGTAATGCTGCGGGACGATGAACTCAACAACACGCAGTACTCGGGTGGTACCACCTCGACCGACATCGCGTCCTACCTGAGGCACGGCGGCTTCGTCACGACGGCGCCCGCCGAGGGTTCCGCCGAGTTCCGTGTCGAGGTGGAGAACCTCAAGCAGGCGTGGGCGACGTGCGACCACCAGGAACCGGTGGACCCGCGCAACGCGCTGAGCGGCGTCGTCGCTCAGGCGCACACCGAGTGGGAGGCGGAGTACGCGGCACAGGCCGCACCCCGTGCCGTGATCATGCAGGCGGAGGCGGACGCCGCGGCCCACACCCGTGAGGCCACCGACGACATGATCGAGGCCATCGGTCAGGCCTGGCTCGCCGAGCAGGTCCTGCTGTGGCAGAAGTACTGGCACGACGAGCTCGAGTCGGACCCGGACAGCATCCTCAAGCCGAAGAAGGCGCTGTTCGACCAGGCCGCCACTGACCTGGCCCGGGCTCGGGGCAAGGTCGCGGCCCTGCTGACGTCGGCCAACACGCACGCCGAGGCAGCCGCGAAGGCAGCCCAGGACGCGGTGACGGCACAGCAGCAGGCGTGGGACATCGCGGACGCCGCGGAAGTCCCGCGCGGTCGTGGGCTGATGTACGCCCAGCAGTCGGTCCAGGTCGCTCGCGCCTCGGGTGCGGCGGCCCAGGCTGCTGCGAAGGCGACGGAGACGGCGCTGAACGCGGCGAAGGCCACGGTCTCGACGTCGGAGGCACTCCTCGCCCTGGCGCAGACCGAGGCGCACGCGGTGAACACCGAGTTCCGCCGCATCGCCGCCCAGGAGGCCGCCGCCCAGGCGAAGGCCGCCGCGGACAGCGCCGACGCCTACGCGGCCTCGGCCGCGGCGAACGCCCTGATCGCCAAGAAGGCCAAGGAAACCGCCCTCGCGGAGGAGGAGCAGGCGCGCCGGGCCGCCGCCGACGCGCAGGCGCAGCGCGCCGTCGCCGAGCTGGAGCGCGCCAACGCGGCGGCCTACCGGGCCACCGCGGAGATCGAGCGGGACAAGGCCAAGGGCCACGAGGCCGACGCCGTCGCCCAGGGCCGCATCGCCAGTGAGTCCCGTACGTCGGCCGAGGCGGCGGGCGCCACGGCGTCCGCCCGCAGGGGTGACGCCGAGCAGGCGGAGCGCGACGCGGTCGCGGCCCGTGACAGGGCCCTGGAGGCCGAACAGCGGCGGGACTCGCTGGCGGCGAAGGCGGCGGCCCTGGAGGCCCACGCCGCGGCCGTCGACGGTACGGACGCGGCCGAGGCGGCCCGGGCCGCCGCGACCGACGCCCGCGCCGCCGCGAACACGGCGACCACGGCGGCCACCAACGCACGCGCGTCGGCGAACGCGGCCACGGCTGCGGCCGTCAACGCCCGTGACGCGGCCACCAAGGCGCAGGGCTCCGCGTCCCGCGCCAAGGCGGCGGCCGACAGCGCCTGGTCGTCGTACCTGGTCGCGGCCGGTTCCGCAGCTGCGGCGCACGCTGCGGCGGCCGAGGCCATCGACGCCTCCGAGGCGGCGGCGGCCGACGCCAAGGGCGCCAAGGAGCAGTCCGAGAAGGCCTCCGCGGCGGCCAAGGTCGCCAAGGCAGAGGCGACTGCCGCCCGTTCCGAGGCGCTGCAGACCGCAGCATGGGCGGCGACCACGGCAGGCAAGGCCCTCGCTGCCGTGCAGTCCTCGCTCGCGGCCCGTGACTCCGCCGCGGCGGTGATCAAGCCGGCCAACGAGGCGATCGCCCTCGGCGGTCCGTTCCAGGAGGTCGACAGCTCAGCGGCGTTCGCGGTGCTGACGGGACAGCAGTCCCTGACGATCTCGCAGCAGCAGGCGGCTGCAGCGGCCGCCACCGCGAACATGGCCCAGGCCTTCTCCGCCGAGGCACAGGCCCTCGCCGCGCAGGCCGCCGCCGACATGAAGCTCGCGGCCCAGGCCGCCTCGGCCGCCGCGAACGACGCGCTCCGCGCCGCCAAGGCGTACGAGCGGGCCCAGGCGTCGGCCACCCAGGCCGCGAAGGACGCCAAGGAGGCACAGGCCTCGGCGAACCGGGCCGACGGCTACGCGCAGTCGGCCGGCAACGACGCCATCGCGGCGTCGTGGGCGGCGATGGATGCCGAGCAGGACGCCATCGCGGCGGACGCTGCGGCGACCGAGGCGGAGAAGGACGCCGCCAACGCCCATGCCGTGGCCACCCAGGCCGAGGCGGACGCCGCGAGCGCCCGGGACACCGCCACCCAGGCGGAAACCGACGCGACGGCCGCGGAGAAGGCGGCCGAGGGCGCGTGGGACGCGGCGAACGAGGCCCAGGCCGCCGCGGACCGCACGGAGACGGCGGGCAACACCGAGCAGATCACGCAAGGTGTCACCACCGGCATCGGCGGGGTGTGGGCGGTCCTCGACCACATCGAGTACATCGGCGAACCGCAGAACGTCGTCAAGGACAACTGCAACCCGATCATCCACTTCGGGGACTGCACGATCACGGCCGACGTCACATACAAGTCGCACGTCGACCTGTTCATGTGCCTGGCGGAGCCGGGCTCGTACCAGTACGGCTGCCCCGACGCGGACACGGTCTACCTTGGCCCCGAGGTCTCGGAGGCCAAGACCGAGCGGATGTCGTACACGCTGACGATGCTCGAGTTCAACTCGGGCATCGATCCGATCGACGTCCTTCTCGGGGACTTCATCGGCTGCGCCAAGCTGATCACTCCGGGTGTCTCCGGTGGCAGCTGGGGCGACTGTGCCTGGGCGGCCAGTTGGTTCGTCGCGGGCGCGATCTTCAAATCGGCAAAGGCCGCGGTGACGGCGATGGACGCCGCCCTCAAGACCGGTATCGGCTTTACCGACGCCTGGCTGGCGCTCCGCACCGTCGGCCTGACCGAGGCCGCCGTCCAGGGCATGGTCAGTCGCATCATCCGCAAGCTCGACGACGCTTGCGAGAAGGTCGACACGGCGACCTTCAAGACGGCGGGCTTCCAGGTCGCGTCCTACTCCGCCGCAAGCTCTGGCAGCGGTGGCGGAACCGGCCCCGGCTGCTGGGTCGGTGGCCTCAACGGGCCGGGATTCTGGGCTGCGGAGAACGAGGGCATGGACGCCGCGGCCGCCGCCTACCAGATGCGGATGACGGGAGGTGTACCGGAAGGCTTCGTCTACAAGCTCAAGATGAAGTACGCGGTCTCCGGTCGGAAGGGCGAGTACGTCAAGCTCGATGGCTACCAGAACGGCAAGCTGATCGACGCGAAGTACTGGAGCGACAGCGGCGTCATCGATCCGGCGACCGGCAAGTTCAAGTTCTTCGTCACGGCCCCGATCACCGAGGCCAAGGCCCAGGTCGCCGGAGCCAAGGCGGCGGATGGTGACACGTACACGCCCATCGTGTACTACGTGAGCTCTCCGGAAGCGGCGACCGCGTTCCGGCACATGGTCGCGGACACTCCTGAACTCGCAGGAAAGATCGACGTCATTTACATGCCGTAGCATGCTCCACCGATGAGGCCGTCCCGGGAAAGTCCGCTTTCCCGGGACGGCCTCATCCAGATCGTTCAGAAACACTCCGGTGAGGATCCAACAATGAGTCGAATGCTGTTCGTGCTCCGCTATCGGAACGGTGAACCGGAGCCCCTCGACATGGAGCTCGTACGGGAAGTCCTGGCGCCGTACGTCGTCACCGCCGACGAGGACCTCAGGCACGGCGTGCTGATCCGGACCGCCGACGGCCACGAGGTCGATCTGGACGTCAACGACGTCTGCGTCGCCGTCAACCGCTTCCCGCCCGGCCGGTTCTTCGACGTCCTGGCCGAGCTGGTGGACCGCCTCGGGGCGAGCGTGCTCTCGTCGGACCGGCCGGCGATCATCCGCCAGGAGGAGGACCGGGCGCATCTGTCCGAGGACATCCGCGAGGTGGCCGTCGTCGTCGCGACGACGAGGCCGGCCCTGGAGGACTACCTCGGTGGCGGTTCCTGACGGGAGGCGCAACGAAGAGAAGGGGGCCTCCCCGGTGCACCGAGCATCGGGGAGGCCCTTCTCGTCCGTACGGAAGCGGCGTCAGCCCGTCTGGGTGGAGAGACGCT
This sequence comes from Streptomyces sp. NPDC002156, assembly GCF_053593675.1. Lineage (NCBI taxonomy): Bacteria > Bacillati > Actinomycetota > Actinomycetes > Kitasatosporales > Streptomycetaceae > Streptomyces > Streptomyces sp. NPDC002156. Next base: position 21,023 of record NZ_JBSFDA010000142.1, read on the forward strand.
CCAGCTGGGCCTTCACCACCGGCTCCGGGATCGCGGCCTTCTTCGCGTCCAGCATGTTCACGCCGTAGAACACGGCGATGACGCCCCCGCTGCGCACCACCGTGTACGTCATCGGGACCGACTGCTTGGCGACTGCGCCCGTGATCCGGTAGCCGACCGCCTCGTCGCCGAGGTTGGGGTCCTTGAGCTGATCCACCGACTTGTAAGTCAGGCCCAGGGTCTTGAACCCGGCCGGGCATTCCTTGAGGGAGGTGCGCAAATCCTTCATCACCTGTTTCGCGTTCTTCTCGGAATGCGAGGCGAGCCACATCGACCCCACAGTGGCGTTCTCGACCTCGGTGGGCTCCAGGGAGCGGTGCACCACGCTCACCGGTTCGATGTTCGTGTAGCCGCCGGCAAGGCTGGCGATCGGCTGGCATTCGGGCTTGTCGGCCTTCATGTCCTTGCCCGCAGCGACCTCTGCCGTGGCGATCTTCTTCGCCTCGAATCCGTTGCTCTTGCCGGAAAGGGTGACCTTTTCCAGTGAGGGCGTGTCCAATGCGCCGAGCCGCTTGGCCTCGGCAGCGGCCTCTATGTCAGCGCTCGGGGTTTTGGTTGCAGTCACCGTGGGCTTCTTGGCGGCCGATCCCTTGTCGGAATCGCTGTCGCTGCTGCATGCGGGTATTACCAAAAGGAATGGCAGCACAGCGGCAGCCGGGAGGACTCTTCGCAACGTCACGTTCTTCCCCGATTTTTCGCACGAGTTGACAATTTCGAAACGATCCTACCGACGGGCCTGGTGTTCACTCATTACGTTTTGACTACACAGATCGCAGGGGCGGGAAGAGTGAAGGGAAGGTCACGCCCGCCCCAGCCCCAGCACGAGCATCCTCGTGAACGAGCCCGCCCACTCCGCGTCCACCGGCTCCGCGCTCACCAGCGTGCGGTGCACCACCGCTCCCGCCACCATGTCGAAGATCAGGTCCACCGTGCGGGCCGCCTCCGAAGGGTCGGCCTCCGGCGGGAGTTCGCCGCGCTGCTGGGCCCGCGCCCGGCCCTCCAGTACCAACCGCTTCTGGCGGTCGACGATCGAGACGCGGATACGTTCCCGCAGGGCGTCGTCGATGGTCGACTCGGCCAGGACCGCCATCAGGCCGCTCTTCGCCTCCGGGCGGGCCAGGATCGCCGCGAACTGGAGCACGACGCCCTCGATGTCGGCGGCGAGTGTGCCGCGGTCCGGGAGTTCGAGTTCGTCGAAGAGTTCGGCGACCGCGTCGACCACCAGTTCGTTCTTGCCGGGCCAGCGGCGGTAGAGGGTCGTCTTCGCCACCCCCGCGCGCGTCGCCACGTCCCCCAACGTCAGCTTGGACCAGCCCAGTTCGACCAGGGCGTCCCGCGTCGCCGCCAGGATCGCGGCGTCCGCGGTGGCGCTGCGGGGGCGTCCCGTGCGGCTGGCGCGGGTGCGGTTCTGCATGGGACGACCATATCCGGGGGTTTCTGTGGGGCCGCGGTCGTGAGGGAGATCACCGAGGGGTGGTTCCCGTGGGGTCATCGCTGCCATTACGCTACGAGTCGTAGCGTAAGCGTGGGAATGCTTTTCAGGACGCCTTTCACATACGCGTGCCGGACGGGGGAGGATAGACGCATGCAGCCACGGAACATGTCCATGAGCGGAGTCGTCGACCTCGCCGCGGTGAAGGCGGCCCAGGAGGCCAAGTCGAAGGCGGAGCAGGCGCGCGCCGAAACCGCCCGACAGGGTGGCGGAGGGGCCGTCTCGCCGGCCGACCTCGTCATCGATGTCGATGAGGCCGGGTTCGAACTCGACGTCCTGCAGCGGTCCACCGAGGTGCCCGTCGTCATCGACTTCTGGGCCGAGTGGTGCGAGCCGTGCAAGCAGCTGAGCCCCGTCCTGGAGCGGCTGGCCGTCGAGTACAACGGGCGCTTCGTCCTCGCCAAGATCGACGTCGACGCCAACCAGATGCTGATGCAGCAGTTCGGGGTCCAGGGGATCCCGGCCGTCTTCGCCGTCGTCGCCGGGCAGGCCCTGCCCCTCTTCCAGGGTGCCGCCGGGGAACAACAGATCCGGCAGACCCTCGATCAGCTGATCCAGGTCGCCGAGCAGCGCTTCGGCCTCACCGGCCTTGTCGTCGACGCGGACGCCGACCCCGGCGACCGGCAGGCCCCCGCCCCCCAGGCCGTCCCGGCCGGTCCGTACGACGCGCTGCTCGAAGCCGCCGTACAGGCCCTGGACGCGGGGGACTTGGGCGGTGCGGTGCAGGCGTACAAGAACGTACTGAGTGACGACCCCGGCAACACGGAGGCCAAACTCGGGCTCGTGCAGGCCGAGTTGCTCCAGCGGGTGCAGGATCTCGACCCGCAGCAGGTGCGCAAGGACGCCGCCGAGAAGCCGGGCGACCCGGCCGCGCAGATCGCCGCCGCCGACCTGGATCTGGTGGGCGGCCATGTGGAGGACGCGTTCGGGCGGCTCATCGAGACGGTCGGGCGTACGGCGGGCGACGACCGGGACGCCGTACGGCTGCGGCTGCTGGAGCTGTTCGAGGTCGTCGGCGCGGACGACCCCCGGGTCGCGGCGGCCCGGCGGGCGCTGGCGCGGGCGTTGTTCTGACCGGTCGGACCCACGGGTGTCGGGCGCGCACCCGATCAGTGGTCTGACCTGTCGCTAAACATCGCGACGCGTGTTGCCCGCGTGAAGGATTTGCCGATCGAGTGCCAATGCGGTCGCGCTTTACCAAATCTTGGTAATCGCGGCCGCTGTTACTTGGAGTAAGGCGAAGGCGTCGCACTGTCGGGTTTGGGGCGGGAAGCGGACGGTTTGTCACCCCCGTGAGGGCCACCCAGCGTTGTCGAGCAATGCCCATGGGTCGCTGCTCGGTTATCTGCCCGTTACTAGCCAGTAACGAACCCCCTTGTGCGGGCGGCGAGAATGCACCACGATCGGCGACGCTCGGTCCTATCCCGTACCCCGGCAGCCAGTCGGGCGCCCGGGAGTTGTTGGGTCCCCACCGGGCAGAGTCGGCGGCAGTGGCGCCGGCTCTCGGGCAGGGGGGTCTTCGCCTTCCGGTGGAGCCTGTCCGGCAAGGTTGTGCGTGATGTGTGTCAGGCGCGACCCAGTGGTTGTCGCTCGGGGGTGATCGCCGGTGATTCGGGCGCTGTTCGCGCCGTGAGCGCGGGCGCTCTCCTTACCGAGGACGTAGCACTTCTCCCATCCCTGCCCGGCTGAGCCGCCGTCATGGGGCAGTCAGGGCCAGGAGATGTACGTCCGAGAAGGAGGAAATATGGAGTCCCAAGTGCGTGGCGGGACCAGATGGAAGCGGTTCGCTGTGGTGATGGTGCCCAGCGTCGCCGCCACGGCATGTATAGGTGTCGCCCTCGCGCAGGGTGCTCTCGCCGCTTCGTTCAGTGTGTCTGGTCAGTCGTTCAAGGTGACGGCGGACAAGCTCGACGGTACGGGGTTCTCGCAGTACGGGGCCGTTGACATCGGTCCCGGCAATGCCGTGCACCCTGTCGCGGTCTCGGCGTTCGACACTGCCAAGATCACCAACATGTGCCAGTCCGTGGTCACGCCGAACATCCCGGTTCTGGGTTCGGTCACTCTCCGGCTGGAAGCCGGCGGGGGCGCGACTCCGGTCAGGGCCGAGAACCTGTACATCGACGTCGAGGACCTGCAGGCCAATGCGGTCTTCAAGGGCATCGACATCGGTGTGGCAGCCGGTGCCATCTCCAAGGGACCGAAGGTCAAGCAGGTCGAGCTCGACCAGGAACGGGCCAGCAAGTTCGGCTTCGCCCAGCAGGCCGAAACTGCGGTGCTCACCGACGTGAAGCAGACGGCGTGGGCCACCACTGCCGGAACCTTCGAGCTCAGTGGTCTCTCGATGAAGCTGTCGAAGGGCACCGACGCCGAGTGCTACTAGGCACTCAGTGACGGGCGGGGCCCGATGGTGCCCCGCCCGCTCGCTCTCCTACACCCGCAATAACACTCATCACGGCAACACCGCTCCAGGGAGCTGTTTTCCATGAACGCCGAGTCGCCCGCGCAGGACGAGCACTATCTTCGCGTCTTCAAGCGGAAGTTCCGCGACTGGCGGGGCGCCCGTCCGTTCTGGGCCGGGCTCCTGGTCCTGCTCGGCGGAGTCCCGATCATGTACTTCCCGTACTACAGCCTCCAGATCGGCCATCTGACGATGGCGATGTCGACGACTGCGGGCGCGGGATCCCTGATCATCGGTGTGCTGCTCGTCGTACTCGGAATCAGCCTCTGGTTCCAGAAGCATGTACGGACCTTCGCCGGCACCGCCGCGATCCTGCTGGCCCTGGTGTCCCTCCCGGTGTCCAACTTCGGCGGGTTCCTCATCGGCTTCCTGCTGGCCATGGTCGGCGGTGCGCTGGCCATCGCCTGGGCGCCCGGTGTGCCGGAGTCGAAGTACGGAGAGCCCGCGAAGCCCGAGAGCGCTGCGGCCCCTGTGGCTGCTGAGGCCGACGGAGCGGACGCGGAAGCGGCGGCCGAGCCGAGCGCGTCGAACGAACTGAACGAGCCGTACGAGCCGAACGATCTGTCAGGAACGAGCCCGGTGAACGGGGCGAACGGGAGGCACAGTGCCGGCTGACGAGGTGACCCACGGGACCGATGTGGACGGGTCCCGCGGGAGAACCGGGCCGCGGCACGCGGCCCCCAGGAAGCCGCTGTTCACCAGGTTCCACATGCCTGCCGGAAAGGCGATAGCCCTGGCGGCGATGCCGACCGCGGTGCTCATGGGCATGGGGTTCACGCCGACCCTCGCCAACGCGGACGATCAGCCGACGTCGAAGAGCTTGACGGCCGACGAATACCAGAAGTGCGTCGAGGTGCTGGACGGCACCGAGGACGGTACGGACACGACGGCGACGCCGTCCGCGTCCACCAGCTCCTCGTCGTCCGACGACGAGGACACGGCGACGGAGCCGTCCCCCTCGGCCACCGCCACGGACTCGGACTCCGGTTCCTCGGACGATTCGTCGGATTCAGGTTCCGACGACACGGCCGAGCCGACACCGACGCCCTCCGCGAGCAAGACGACGTCCAGCGGCAGCACCGGCGGCGGCAGTGACACGGCCACGCCCACCCCCTCGGCGAGCGCGAGCGCCACCGAGGAGAGCGGCGGCCTGCTGGAGACCATCGGCGACGCGATCACGGGCATCTTCACGGGCGAGACGTCGAGCGACTCGACGTCCACGTCGACCACGGAGTCGACGGAGACCACGGGGACCACGGAGTCGACCGAGACGGCCGAGAGCGCCACTCCGACGCCGGCCGCGTCACCCGCGGCGAGCGCGGAGGCGGGCTCCGACGACAGCAAGGACACGACCGACTCCACCACGGTCAAGGACACGACCGCGAAGGTCACCGAGGTCCTCAAGGACACCGCCGAGGACACGACCAAGGCGGCCGAGGACACCACGGAGGCCGCCGCCGACGCCACCGCGTCCCCGAGCCCCTCGGCGAGCGAGACGACCGACGCGGACGACTGCCCGGCCGCCACCGACGACGAGGGCGGCGTCGACAACTCGATCCGGCTGCCCGTCGACCCGTGGACCCTGGAAGCCAGTTCGCTGACGCTCAAGGGCGCGGACTACAAGGGCATCGTCAAGGTGCGCACGGCCGACGGCACGGTCAAGGAGGTCCTGAAGTACGTGATCTCCGATGGCACGGACATCGGTGACCTGCACCAGCTGGTCAAGGACGACACGTCCGGGAAGACCTACCACGTGCAGGCGGGCAAGGGCACGACGTCCACGATCACCGGCGGCGAGACGATCATGTACACGGAGAGCATCTCCGGGAACCTGTTCGGCCTGATCCCGATCACGTTCGACCCGAAGAACCCGCCGCCGCTGAACATCCCGCTGATCTACTTCACGAAGGTGAAGGTCATCCAGGCCGGCCAGTTCGGCGGGACCCTGGAGGTCCCGGGCCTGCACCTCGACGGTGAGTTCCGACTCCGGCTCCACTTTCGAGCTGGTCGCGCGCCTGCTGTCCACCTTCGATGAGACGGACCAGCATCTGTCCATCTTCAG
>NZ_JBSFDA010000143.1:0-27003 GCF_053593675.1 Streptomyces sp. NPDC002156
CCGTCCGGCGTTTGAGGACGAGGCCGTTCAGGCCGAAGCGGGGGTCTGGGGGCGGCAGCCCCCAGGGATGGGACGGGTAGGGGCGGCGGGGGCGAACCAAACCACCCGAGCCGAAGCCGAGGTCCACCCATGACCCCCCGCCGCATCGAGGGCCTCCTCCTGGGCCTAGCCGCAGGCGACGCCGCCGGCTGGCCCGCCGCCCGCCACCGAGCCGCCCGCATGCCCGACTGGACCCGCCGCCTCACCCGCGAACTCGACACCTTCGCCGAACAGAACGCGACAACCACCCTCCCCGTACCGATCGCCCTGAACCAACCCCCGGAACCCCTCCGCCTGGGCCCCTCCGACGACGCCGAGTGGGCGGCGTTCGCGGCAGAGGCCCTGCTACGCGCCGGCGACGACACCGTGCTCGGCGACCTGAGCCGCGAACGCCGCGCCCGCGCCGCCATCGACCTGTCCTGGAACGCGGTCGCCAGCGAGGTGGCCGCCGCAGCCGAACGCGCCCCCGAGGTCGAATCGGCGGTACTCCCCCTACGCGCCCGAATCTCCGTACGCGCAGGCCTAGGCAACCTCGCCGCCGGCCTACGCCCACCCGCCACCGGCCACGACAACCCCCACTACTTCGACGACGCGGCCTGCGTACGGGCGTGCGTACTGGCCGTGGCCCACCCCGGCAACCCCCGACTCGCCGCCGAACTGGCCGAGTTCGACGCCCGCTACACCCAGGACGGCGACGGCGTGCACGGCGCCCGCGCGATGGCGGCGGCCCTCGCCCTGGCGCTGACCGGCGAGAAGGTCGAGGCGTGCGTGAACGCGGCCCTCGCCGAGCTGCCCGAGGGCACGGAGATCGGCCGCAACACCCGCCACGCGCTGAAGCTCGCCCAGGACACGGACGGCGCGTTCGCCCTGGTCCCGCTGCTGGAACACCAGATCGTGGACCACGTCTACAGCTACGGAATCGCCGCCGCCGAGACGGTCCCGGTCGCCCTGGCGCTGGCCACCGCGGCACAGGGCCGGATCGCGGAAGCGGTCCCGGCGGCGGCCTGCCTCTCCCGGGTCGCGGACTCGGCCCCCGCCCTCGCGGGCGCCCTCACCGGAGCGCTGGGCGGCGGCGCCACGATCCCGACGGCCTGGCGGGACGCCTGCCGCACCCTCTCCGGCTGCGCCCTCCCCCGCCTGACCGGCACGGACCTCGTGGAACTCGCCGAACTCCTGGAAGCCACGCAACGGGCCGCTCCAGGTGGATGATTCGGGGCATGACGCCCAAAACAACAGAAACCAATAAAGCAGGCCAAGTGCTGGGCCTGGACGAACGGATCACCGCCGCCCTGGTCGGCGCGGCCGTCGGCGACGCTCTCGGCGGCCCCGTCGAGGGCTACACCCCCGAGCAGATCCTCGAACGCCACGCGGGCCGCGTCCACGGCATCGTCGGCCCCTGGAACGGGGACGCCTGGCGCACGGCCCGCCCGATCGCCCCGTACCACAAGGGCGACGGCCACGTCACCGACGACACCTTGATGACCCACGCTCTGATCCGCGTCTACGCCAAGGTCCGCGACCACCTGGACGCGTACGCGGTCGCCGGCCACCTGGTCCCGGACCTGATGACGACCCCCCGCTGGATCCCGGAGCTGGAGGCCGAGGCACTCCCCCTCCAGCGCATCTTCCTGGCGGAGAAGTGGCTGGTGGCCCGGATCCACTACGGCCACATCGACCCCCGCGAGGCAGGCGTGGGCAACATCGTCAACTGCGGTGCGGCGATGTACATGGCCCCGGTCGGCCTGGTCAACGCGGCCAACCCGGCGGGCGCTTACACCGAGGCCCTCGACATCGCGGGCGCCCACCAGTCCTCGTACGGCAGGGAGGCGGCGGCGGTCTTCGCGGCGGGAGTGGCGGCGGCCTGCACCCCGAACGCGACCCCCGACTCCGTGATCGGCACGTGCCTCTCCCTCGCGAAGGACGGCACCCGAGCAGCCATCGAGACGGTGTGCGAAGTGGCCTCCCGCTACTCGGACTTCGAATCGGCACTGCGCCCGCTGCGGGAGGCGGTGACGCCGTACGACACGGTGGGCCCGGACTACCGCACCCCGTCGCTGGGCGCCCGTCGCCCGTCCCGTCTCCACGCGATCGAGGAACTCCCCGTGGCGCTGGGCATGTTGGCGGTGGCGGGCGGCGACTTCCGTCATGCGGTGCTGGGTTCGGTGAACTACGGCCGCGACTGCGACTCGATCGCCACGATGGCCGGGGCCCTGGCGGGCGCCCTGGGCTCCGAGGTGCCGTCCGACTGGTCGAAGACGGTCGCGGAGGCGAGCCGCCTGGACCTGTGGGAACCGGCCCGCACGCTCACCGAGGTGACCCGGGAGGTCTTCGAACAGGACGTCCACCGACGCCGTTCCCACGAGGAGGCGTTCGCCCAGCTCAGGAGCCCGGGATGCTCCGACTGACCTGGGTCCAGCCGGAGGACCTCCTCGGCCACGAATTGTGCCAGGCAACCCAGGACGGCCGCGAGCCCGGCAGAATCGCCGCCCGCTGGCGAGCAGCGGGCGGCCCGGAAGCCCCGTCCCGCGCGGGCGCGTCCCCGGACCGGGCGTCACGCTACTTGCGACAACTGGCAGAGGACCTGCTGGACGAACTGGCAGACCTGCCAAGCGGTTTGGCGGACGACGAACCGACCGACCTGAACCAGATCCGGGCGCTGTGCCGCGACTGGCCTTTGGGGGGTCCGGGGGCGGAGCCCCCGGTTTCGAGAAGGGGTGGGCTTGGGGAAGAGATCCGCCCCACCTCAGCCCCCACTCCCCTCCGCCTGGAAGCCGCCTGGCTGGGCAGAGCCGCAGGCTGCCTCCTGGGCAAACCGGTGGAGAAACTCCCCCTGCACGCCATCCGCAAACTCGCCCAGTCCACCGGCAACTGGCCCCTGAACACCTGGTTCACAGCCAGAGGAGTCCCCCAAGAACTCACCACCGCCCACCCCTGGAACCGCCGCTCAGCCCCCACCTCCCTCGCCGAGAACATCAACGGCATGCCCGAGGACGACGACCTCAACTACCCCCTCCTCAACCTCCTCCTGCTCCAACGCCACGGCCCCCACTTCACCACCACGGACGTGGCGAAACTCTGGCTGGACGAACTCCCCGCAGGCCGCACCTTCACGGCCGAACGCATCGCCTACCGCAACCTCCTCTCCGGCCTCGAACCCCCACTCACCGCCCGCCACCGCAACCCGTTCCGCGAATGGATCGGCGCCCTGATCCGCGCCGACGTCCACGGCTGGACCAACCCCGGCGCCCCGGCCACCGCCGCGGAACAGGCGTACCGCGACGCGACCCTCACCCACACCGCCAACGGCGTCTACGCGGCGATGTTCACGGCAGCCACCATCGCCCAGGCAGCCACCGGCACCCACGACATCCACACCTGCCTGCGCACAGGCCTGACAGTGATCCCCCCACACTCCCGCCTCGCCACAGCCATCCACCACGGCATCCAACTCGCCGAAACCCACCCCGACTTCACCACCGTCGTGGACGAACTCCACGCCACCCACGCGACCACCTACCACTGGGTCCACGCCATCCCCAACACCGCCCTGATCGCCGCCGCCCTCACCCACGCCGACGGCGACTTCACCGGCTCCATCTGCCGTGCCGTGTCCGGTGGTTGGGACACCGACTCCAACGGCGCCACGGCCGGCAGCATCGCCGCCCTCCTCGCAGGCTCCCCCGACGCCCTCCCCGACCGCTGGATCACCCCCCTGAAGAACCAACTCGCCACCTCCGTCGCCGACTTCAACGGCACCGGCTTCGACGACCTCGCCCGACTGACGTACTCCCTCACCCACTTGGAGGCAGCCCACCCATGACCCACATCGCCGTGCTGGGCAGCACGAACATGGACCTCGTCGCGTACGTCGGCAAGGCTCCACAGCGCGGGGAGACGGTGACGGGACGTGAGTTCCGTACGGTCCCCGGCGGCAAGGGCGCCAACCAGGCCGTGGCTGCGGCCCGTTCGGGTGCCGACGTCTCGATGATCGGCGCGGTGGGCAACGACACGTACGGCACCCAACTCCGCTCCACGCTGGAGCACTCCGGCGTCGACACCGACCATCTCCGCACCGTCGAGGGCCCCTCCGGCACCGCACACATCGTCGTGGACGACGAGGGCGGCAACGCGATCGTCGTCATCCCCGCCGCCAACGGCACCGTCATCGCTCTCGCCCCCGGCGACGAGGGCCTGATCGCCACCGCCGACGCACTGCTGCTCCAGCTGGAGATCCCGCTCACGGCGGTGATCGAGGGCGCCCAGGCCGCGCACCGCCACGGCGTCCGCACGATCCTCACCCCGGCCCCCGCCCAACCGATGCCACCCGAACTCCTCGCAGTCACCGACCTGTTGGTGCCGAACCAGCACGAGGCAACAGCCCTCACCGGCCTGACCGACCCTCACCAGGCGGCCATCGCGCTTCTCGACCAGGTACCGGAGGTCGTGGTCACCCTGGGCCCGGCCGGCAGCCTGTACGCGACCCGGGGCGCCGAACCCGTCACCCTCACCGTCCCCGCGCCACCCGTCACCGCCGTGGACTCGACCGGCGCCGGCGACACCTTCGTAGGCGCCCTCGCGGTGGCCCTGGCCGAAGGGCGCCCGATGCCGGACGCCCTGGCCTGGGCCTCGGCGGCAGGCGCACTCTCCGTACAACGGCCGGGCGCGTCGGCATCAATGCCGTACCGCTCGGAGATCGAGGCCAGGTACACATCATGAACGCACCCAAGCCCCCCACCCCCACACCCGGTACGACCACGGAAACCACAACCCCCGCGGCCCCCCTCACGGGCCTCCGCGTCCTCGACCTGGCCACCCTCTTCGCCGGCCCGCTCGCCGCCACCATGCTCGGCGACTTCGGCGCCGAGGTGATCAAGATCGAGCACCCGGTGAAGCCCGACCCCTCCCGAGGCCACGGCCCGTCCAAGGACGGCATCGGCCTCTGGTGGAAGCTCCTGGGCCGCAACAAGCGCACGATGACCCTGGATCTGTCGAAGGCCGGAGGCCGCGCCACCCTCCTCCACCTCGCCAAGACAGCCGACGTGATCATCGAGAACTTCCGCCCGGGCACCCTGGAGAAATGGGACCTGGGCTGGCCCGAACTGTCCGCCGCCAACCCACGCCTGGTCCTCGCCCGGGTCACCGGCTTCGGCCAGTTCGGCCCGTACGCCCACCGCCCCGGCTTCGGCACCCTCGCGGAGGCGATGAGCGGCTTCGCCGCGATCACCGGCGAACCGGACGCACCCCCGACGCTCCCGCCCTTCGGCCTCGCCGACTCGATCGCGGGCCTGGCCACCGCGTACGCCGTCATGACGGCCCTCGCCGCCCGCGACCGCACCGGCGAGGGCCAGGTCGTCGACATGGCGATCATCGAGCCGATCCTCACGGTCCTCGGCCCGCAGCCGCTCTGGTACGACCAGTTGGGCCACGTCCAGCCGCGCACCGGCAACCGCTCACAGAACAACGCCCCCCGCAACACCTACCGCACGGCCGACGGCACCTGGGTCGCCGTGTCGACCTCGGCCCAGTCGATCGCCGAGCGCGTGATGCGTCTGGTCGGCCGCCCGGAACTGATCGACGAGCCCTGGTTCACCACGGGCGCCGACCGCGCCCGGCACTCGGACGTCCTCGACGAGGCGGTCGGCTCGTGGATCGCCCGCCACTCCCACACGGAGGTCATGGCGGCCTTCGAGAAGGCGGAGGCGGCGGTGGCCCCGATCCAGGACGTACGGGAGGTGATGACCGACCCGCAGTACCAGGCCCTCGACACCATCACCACGGTCGACGACCCCGAGCTCGGCCCGATCCGTATGCAGAACGTCCTCTTCCGTCTCTCCGCGACCCCCGGCGCGATCCGCTGGGCGGGCCGCCCGCACGGCGCGGACACCACGGCCGTCCTCACCGAACTGGGCCTGGCCGAACACGAGATCGACACCCTCCGCACCGAGGGCGCCCTATGACAGCCACCCCACTGACCTGGCTGTACGTCCCGGGTGACCGCCCCGAAGTGGTCACCAAGGCCCTCGCCTCCGGCGCCGACGTGGTCGTCGTCGACCTGGAGGACGCGGTCGCCCCCGACCGCAAGGAGTACGCCCGCACAGCCACCGCCGAACGCCTCACCGACCCCCAGCCGGTCCCGGTCCACGTCCGGATCAACGCCCTGGACGGCCCGTTGGCCACCCCCGACCTCCAGTCCCTCGAAGGCCTCCCCGGCATCTCGGGCCTACGCCTCCCGAAGGTGACGGCACCCCAGGACGTCGTACGAGTGGCCACCCTGCCCTCCGCAGCCGGTCTCCCGCTGCACGCCCTCCTCGAAACCGCTCTCGGCATCGAACACGCCTTCGCCATCGCGACCGCCCACCCCGCCCTGCACGGCATCGCGCTGGGCGAGGCAGACCTCCGGGCCGATCTGGGGGTACGGGGAGACGTAGGCCTCGACTGGTGCCGTTCCCGGGTCGTCGTGGCCGCACGGGCGGCCGGACTCGCCCCGCCGCCCCAGTCGGTCCACCCTGACATCCGGGACCTGGACACCCTGGCCGCGTCCTGCGCCCACGGCCGCGCCCTGGGCTTCCTGGGCCGGGCGGCGATCCACCCCCGCCAGCTCCCGGTCATCGAACGCGCCTATCTGCCCACCCCGGAGGAGATCGAAGAGGCCGAGCAGATCGTCAAGGCGGCTGCGACGGACGAGGGCGCCCAAGCCCTCCCGGACGGCCGCTTCATCGACGCGGCGGTGGTGGCGGCGGCCCGCAGAACCCTGTCCCTGGCCGACCGCGACCGCCCCTGACCCGCACAACGAACGAGGGCGCCCCGGTCGGACCGGGGCGCCCTCGTCGTCGTACAACCAACGCTCAACTCTTCTTGGTCGGCTCCGCCTCGGCCTTGTCCTCGGAGTCGACCTTGCTCTCGCCGTCGTCCTCGGTCTTGCCGTCGTCCTCGGTCTCGCCGTCCGGATCGGCCTCGGCCTTCACCTCCGCCGATTCCGCATCGCCCTCGTCACCCTCGGCGGCATCCTTGGCCGAACCGTCGGAGACATCCGGCTCCACGACTTCCTCCCGGCCGGGGCGCTTCTTCGCCGAGAGCACGAAGTAGACCACCGCGAGGATGAAGACGACGATCGCGGTCCAGTTGTTGAGCCGCATGCCGAGGATGTGGTGGGCCTCGTCGACGCGCAGGTACTCGATCCAGAAGCGGCCTACACAGTAGGACGCGACGTACAGCGCGAACGCCCGTCCGTGCCCGAGCGTGAAGCGGCGGTCGGCCCAGATGACCAGGAGCGCGACGCCGACGCACCACAGGGACTCGTACAGGAAGGTCGGGTGGTAGTAGCCCGGGACCCGGCCGTCGGTCGAGGAGGTGATGTGGACGGCCCAGGGGACGGTCGTCTCGCGCCCGTACAGCTCCTGGTTGAACCAGTTGCCCCACCGCCCGATCGCCTGTGCGAGGGCGATACCGGGAGCGAGGGCGTCGGCCCACGCGGGCAGCGGGATACCGCGCCGGCGGCAGCCGATCCACGCACCCAGCGCACCGAGCGCGATCGCGCCCCAGATACCGAGGCCGCCCTCCCAGATCTTGAAGGCGTCCACCCAGTCGCGGCCCTCGCTGAAGTACAGCTCGTAGTCCGTGATCACGTGATAGAGGCGGCCACCGACCAGACCGAAGGGCACGGCCCAGACCGCGATGTCGGCCACCGTGCCGGGTCGGCCACCGCGGGCGAGCCAGCGCTTGTTGCCGAGCCAGACCGCGACGAAGACACCGATGATGATGCAGAACGCGTAGCCGCGCAGCGGAATGGGTCCAAGGTGCAGCACCCCGCGCGACGGACTGGGAATGTAGGCGATATCCATGGCAGTCCCGACGCTACCTTGACGGGTGCGGCGGATGTGAGCCGCCCCGGGCAACGGCTCCATAACGGGCGGTGCCTCCGGTTCCGCTCACGATGCCGAACCGGAGGTCCCCGGGGAACCCGAGAAGCACCCAGGCCTACGCCTTGTCGGCGGCCTCCACCATCTGCTTCAGCTTCGCCGGGGTCATCGTCTGGTCCTGGTAGATGTTCTTCCCATCGAGCAGGACGGTCGGTGTGCCGCCGAAGCCGCCGCTCTGGAAGGCCTCGTTCGACTTCGCGACCCAGCTGTTGTGCGTGCCGTCCTCGACACATGTCCGGAACGCGGTTGTGTCGAGTCCGTCGACCTTCTCCGCCAGTTCGATGAGTCTGCTGTTCTTCGCGAAGGCGTCGTCGCTCTCCTGCGGCTGGTTCTCGTACAGCACGTCGTGGTACGCGGTGAACTTGCCGGCATCCTGGGCGCAGGCGGCGGCGTTGGCCGCGTGCCGGGAGCCGCTGCCGCCCATGTTGCCGTCGATGATCGTCGCCAGGTGGTAGTTCACCTTCAGCTTGCCCGCGGCCGTCAGCTCATGGATGGTCGAGCGGTAGTTGGTCTCGAAGGACTGGCAGGCCGGACAGCGGAAGTCCTCCCACACCGTGAGCGTCGACTTGGCGCTCTCCTCGCCCACCGGGATCGCGAGGCTGTCCTTGCCCTGCGCACCCGAGGGCGCCACGACCGGACCGGCGCTCTCGCTCTTGCTGTCCTTGCCGGAGTTCGCGGCGACGACACCGATCACCGCCGCGAGGCCCAGCACGCAGACGACACTGGCGCCCACGATCAACGCCCGCCGCCGCTTCTCCGCGGACTTCTGCTTCTCACGCTCGACCGCCAGCCGCTCGCGGGCGGTGCGCTTTCCGTCACGATTCTTCTCGCTCACACCCGCAGAACGAACCGGGGAGACGCATTGCGCCTCCCCGGCCCCAGGTCCACCCGTTCGGGCGACCTGTACGAAATGTCCTGCCTGTATGCCCTACCGGTTTTACGCGGTGCCGCGCACGCCCTTCGCGAGGTCGGCGGCGAGTTCCCGCACGGCCTCGACACCGGCCGCGTGGTCCGGGGCGTCGAGCATCCGCTTGACGAAGGCCGAGCCGACGATCACACCGTCGGCGAAGCCGGCGACCTCGGCGGCCTGGGCGGCATTGGAGACCCCGAGGCCGACACAGACGGGCAGGTCGGTGCCGGCGCCGCGAGTGCGCCGGACCAGATCCTCCGCCTGCGCGCCGACCGACGCCCGGGTCCCCGTGACGCCCATGAGCGAGGCGGCGTACACGAATCCGCTGCCGGCCGCGGTGATCTCGGCGAGCCGTCCGTCCTTGCTGCTGGGCGCGACGACGAACACGGTCGCGAGGCCGTGCTTCTCCGCGTGCTCCCTCCACAGCGCCGACTCCTGCACGGGCAGGTCGGGCAGGATGCACCCGGCGCCGCCCGCCTCCGCGAGCTCGGCGGTGAACCGCTCGACGCCGTAGCGGTCGATCGGGTTCCAGTACGTCATGACGAGCACCGGCTTCCCGCTGGCCTCGTAGGCCTCCCGGACCGTACGCAGCACGTCCGCGATCTTGACGCCGCCGCGCAGGGCGATGTCGTCGGCGGTCTGGATGACGGGACCGTCGAGCACCGGGTCGCTGTGCGGCAGCCCGACCTCGACGATGTCGGCGCCGCCCTCGAACACGGCCTTGACGGCGTCGATCCCGCCGTCGACGGTCGGGAACCCGGCGGGGAGGTACGCGATGAGCGCGGAGCGTCCCTCGGCCTTGGCACCGGCGAGGGTGTCGCTCAACAGCTGGATGTTGCCGCTCACTTGGCGTCCCCCTCGATCTCGGCGGCAGCGCTGTCCGCGTTGGCCGCGACAGTGGCGTCGGGCTGGTTGTCGTACAGGCCGAAGTACCGGGCGGCGGTGTCCATGTCCTTGTCGCCGCGCCCGGAGAGGTTGACGACGATCAGGCCGTCCTTGCCCAGCTCCTTGCCGACCTCCAGGGCGCCGGCCAGCGCGTGCGCGCTCTCGATGGCCGGGATGATGCCCTCGGTACGCGACAGCAGGCGCAGGGCCTGCATGGCGGCGTCGTCGGTGACCGCGCGGTACTCGGCGCGGCCGGTGTCCTTGAGGTAGGAGTGTTCGGGCCCGATGCCCGGGTAGTCCAGTCCGGCGGAGATGGAGTAGGGCTCGGTGATCTGCCCCTCCTCGTCCTGAAGGACGTAGGACCGCGACCCGTGCAGGATGCCGGGCTCACCGGCGGTGAGGGTGGCGGCGTGCTCGCCGGTCTCGACACCGTGTCCGCCGGGCTCGCATCCGATGAGGCGGACGTCGGCGTCGGGGATGAAGGCGTGGAAGAGCCCGATGGCGTTGGATCCGCCGCCCACACAGGCGACGGCGGCGTCGGGCAGCCGCCCGGCCTGCTCCAGGAGCTGCCTGCGGGCCTCCACACCGATCACCCGGTGGAAGTCGCGCACCATGGCCGGGAAGGGGTGGGGCCCGGCGACGGTCCCGAAGAGGTAGTGCGTGTGGTCGACGTTGGCGACCCAGTCCCGGAACGCCTCGTTGATGGCGTCCTTGAGGGTGCGGCTGCCGGACTTCACGGCGATGACCTCAGCGCCGAGCATGCGCATCCGGGCGACGTTGAGGGCCTGGCGCTGGGTGTCGATCTCACCCATGTAGATGGTGCATTCGAGCCCGAACAGCGCACAGGCGGTCGCGGTGGCGACGCCGTGCTGACCGGCGCCGGTCTCGGCGATGACCCGGGTCTTACCCATCCTCTTGGTGAGGAGGGCCTGACCGAGCACGTTGTTGATCTTGTGGGACCCGGTGTGGTTCAGGTCCTCCCGCTTGAGGAAGACCCGGGCGCCACCGGCGTGCTCGGCGAACCGGGGCACCTCGGTGAGGGAGCTGGGGCGGCCGGTGTAGTGGACGAGCAGGTCGTCGAGTTCACGGGCGAACTCGGGGTCCGACTTCGCCTTGTCGTACTCGACGGCGACCTCGTCGACGGCGGCGACGAGGGCCTCCGGGATGAACTTGCCACCGAAGGCACCGAAGTACCCGTCGACGTTGGGCACTTGGCCCTGAGGATCAGGAATGAAGAACTCACTGGACATACGGCTGCTACCTCGCAGGGGCAGGGCCCCGGGGTTCGGTCTGGACACGGGAAGCGTGAGAGGGCTGAGCAGAGCGGCGCCTCAGAAACTCCGGCGCTGAAGACGCGCCCCATAGGGGCGCGGGGAACTGCGCGACCAGCCACAACGAACCCGCAGCCGAAAACGCACCCCTACTGCCGAGCCCCGCAGGGCCATCGCATGCCGTTCACCTGTCCCGGCTCATCCCCGATGACATACCGAACCCGCCGCCCATGCACGCGCCGCGCCGGCGCACGACAGCCGCGCGGACGGCAGCCGCGCGCGAGGCGGGCGTACCGGTCCATGGGTGTCAGGGTGAGTGTCATCGCGGCCAACTCTAGCGGGGGATCAGCCGCGCCCGTGCCGCAGCGCGGGATGCTCGCCGGCTGCCACCAGGTCGGAGACCGCCGTCTTCGGGTCCTTGCCCGTGACCAGGGACTCGCCGACCAGGACCGCGTCGGCGCCGGCGTTGGCGTACGCGATGAGGTCGTGCGGGCCTCGGACGCCCGACTCGGCGATCTTGACGATGCTGTCGGGGATCTCGGGGGCGACCCGCTCGAACGTGGAGCGGTCGACCTCCAGGGTCTTCAGGTTGCGCGCGTTGACACCGATGACCCGGGCCCCCGCGTCGACCGCCCGCTCGACCTCGTCCTCGTCGTGCACCTCGACGAGCGGGGTGAGTCCGATGGACTCGGCGCGCTCGATGAGGGACTCCAGGGCGGGCTGGTCGAGGGCGGCGACGATCAGCAGGGCCAGGTCGGCGCCGTACGCCCGTGCCTCCCACAGCTGGTACGACGTGACGATGAAGTCCTTGCGCAGCACCGGGATGTCCACCCGGGCGCGCACGGCCTCCAGGTCGGCCAGCGAGCCGCCGAAGCGGCGCTGTTCGGTGAGGACGGAGATGACGGCCGCGCCGCCCGCCTCGTAGTCCGCCGCGAGGCCGGCCGGGTCGGCGATGGCCGCGAGCGC
The DNA here is from genome assembly GCF_053593675.1 of Streptomyces sp. NPDC002156. Classification (NCBI taxonomy): domain Bacteria; kingdom Bacillati; phylum Actinomycetota; class Actinomycetes; order Kitasatosporales; family Streptomycetaceae; genus Streptomyces; species Streptomyces sp. NPDC002156. The sequence continues at coordinate 11,991 of NZ_JBSFDA010000143.1, forward strand.
GCCCTTGGAGGGGCTGGACCGCTTGACCTCGCAGATGACCTTGACGCCGTCGCCGCGCAGTGCGGCGACCCCGTCCTTGGCGGCGGGAGCCTTCGCCGCGCGTTCCTTGAGCTCGTCGAGGCTGACGCGCGCCTGCCGCTCCGCGAGGTCGGCACGGACTCCGTCGATGATCTCGTCGAGCACACTCACGCGAGCGGCCCCCTTCCAGACGGTAGGCGATTGACTGTTCCAGCCATTCACACCATTGAAGCTGCACAAACTGTCAAAGCTGGTCACTCCGATGGTATCCGGAGGAGGGCATGCCCCTCACATCCGGTTGACACCGGTCCCACTACCTGGACATTCATCATTTGATCAAGGGTGGAGCCAGCCACCGAACGGCAGGTTCCGGACAACCGTGAAGACCAGCAACAACGTCCCCAGGCTCCACAGGTGCACCGGCCCGAGATCGATCCGCATCGGCCGTCCGCGTACCGCACGGACCACCCAGACGGTCCATACGACGGCGAAGGCCAGGTATCCCGCCACGGCGAGCGCGTTGGCCCCGAGGGCCGTCACCCAGTCCCCGTGCACGAAGGCGTAGGCGCTGCGCAGACCTCCGCAGCCGGGGCAGTACACGCCGGTCAGGCGCAGGAGCGGGCAGACGGGGTAGTGCCCGGGTTCGTTGGGGTCGACCGTCCCGACGTACGCGAAGGCCCCGGCGACGGCCGCGAGCACCCCGGCGGGCACGGCCACCCTCCCCAGGACGGCACCGGCGCCCGAGGGCACGCCTTGCTGAGCCCGCTCGGTGTTCACCCCACGCATTCTGCCCCCTGCGGGGTGTACACGCGCCAGAGGCGGCCCCGGCGTCGTCGCCGTGCCGCCCCTGCCAGTCCTCGAATACGGGATTCAGCTCTCGGCGCCCGCCGGTTCACGCGTCGACGCGACCTCTCGGGCCGTCTTCTGCTTGCCGAGGCCCATCGCGGCCATGATCCAGCCGACGACACCGCCGAGGACCGAGAGCACCATGCCGGCCCAGAAGCCCAGCGGCTCGGCCATCACCATGAAGGCTCCCGCTACACAGAAGCCGATGATGGAGATGGTGACGCCGGTCCAGGCGGCCAAAGTGTGACCGTGGCTGCTGCCCGCCATGACTTGCTCCTCGTTGCTGAGTTGCTGGTTGTTGAATGCAGGACGTGGTGAGCCGGAAGCTCGTCGCCCATTGTCCCGCACGCGCGCGGGTGCAGAACCCCGGGGGTCACGCCAGCGAGTCGCCCCGGCCGGAGCGCCCCTCAGGGGCGCGAGGAACTGCGCGACCAGCCACAACGGACCCGCAGACAACGCACCGCCCTTCCAGCGGAGCGCTACGCGCCGGTGGGGTCCTCACCCCGGTCCAGCGCTTTCCAGATCTCCTCGGGCCGGTCGGGATCCACCGCCGTCGCCCGCCGCCGCGGACGCGGCGCACCCCCACGCTCGTACCGCCCGGACATGGCCGGCCACAGACGCCCGTACCGCAGCGCCAGAAGCCCCGCGAGCAGGATCAGCGCACCGCCGACGGCCGCCGCGTACGGCCACGCCGTATGGCTGAGGGTGTTCACGGTGGCCGCCGTGTCCCCGCTGGCCTGGGCGGCCTTCTCGTCGAGCGCGGAGCTGTCGGAGGCGCCGAGGACGGCCGCGGCGACCGTACCGGCGCCGGACAGCGCGAGCAGCGCGGCGACCAGGAGGCGGCCGGAGCGGCGGACGGCGAAGACGGCGACGAGCGCGGCGAGACCCACTATCGCGAGGGCCGCGGGCACGCCCGTGACGTCGCTGCCGCTGGCGGTCAGCGGGAAGGCGCCGCCGGCGACCGTCGCGGTGCCCTCCGACCAGCGCTGGCGGGTGGCGAGCAGCGCGACGGCCGCGCCCAGCGCACCGGCCGACAGGGCGACGGCGAGGCTGAGCCGGCCGGCCCGGCCGGGGAGGGGGGCTTCGGAACGCGGGGAAGGTACTGGTACGGCTGTCACGTACCCCACTATCGCCCCAACCCCGGGTGAACCGGCACCCGGGGCCCGCGTGAGAAGCGCCCCATTGGTGGGACCTTGTCAGCGGAAAGGCCCTACTGTCCGAGCCGGTTCGCCGTGTGGACGGCGCGCAGGACCGCCGCCGCCTTGTTGCGGCACTCGTTGTCCTCCGAGACCGGGTCGGAGTCGGCGACGATGCCGGCGCCGGCCTGGACATACGCCGTGCCGCCCCGCAGCAGGGCCGTGCGGATGGCGATGGCGGTGTCGGAGTCGCCCGCGAAGTCGAGGTAGCCGACGGCGCCGCCGTACAACCCCCGCCTGGACGGCTCCAGTTCGTCGATGATCTGCATCGCGCGCGGCTTGGGCGCCCCGGAGAGCGTGCCGGCCGGGAAGCAGGCCGTCAGGACGTCGAAGGCGGTGCGGCCCGCCGCCACCCGGCCGGTGACGGTCGAGACGATGTGCATGACGTGCGAGTACCGCTCGACGGACATGAAGTCGACGACCTCGACGGAGCCGGGTTCGCACACGCGCCCGAGGTCGTTGCGTCCGAGGTCGACGAGCATGAGGTGCTCGGCGCGCTCCTTGGGGTCGGCGAGGAGTTCCTCGGCGAGTGCCTGGTCCTCCTGCGGGGTCGCCCCGCGGTGCCGGGTGCCGGCGATGGGGTGGACCATGGCGCGGCCGTCCTCGACCTTGACGAGGGCCTCGGGGGACGAGCCGACGACGTCGAACCCGTCGAAGCGGAACAGGTACATGTAGGGGGAGGGATTGGTGGCCCGCAGCACCCTGTACACGTCCAGCGCGCTTGCCGTGCACGGCGTCTCGAAGCGCTGGGAGGGGACGACCTGGAAGGCCTCCCCCGCGCGGATGCGCTCCTTGATGTCCTCGACGGCGACCTGGTAGTCGGGGCCGCCCCACAGGGCCGTGTACTCGGGGAGTTCGGAGGGCGGGAGCACGGCGGGCGGCTGGGAGACCGCGCGCGCGAGGTCGGCCTGCATGGCGTCGAGACGGGCCACGGCGTCGGCGTAGGACTCGTCGACGCCGGTGTCGAGGTCGTTGTGGTTGATCGCGTTGGCGATCAGCAGGACCGAGCCCTCCCAGTGGTCCATGACGGCCAGGTCGCTGGTGAGCAGCATGGTCAGCTCGGGCAGCTTGAGGTCGTCCCGCTCGCCGGGGCCGATCTTCTCCAGGCGGCGCACGATGTCGTACCCGAGGTAGCCGACCATGCCTCCGGTGAAGGGCGGCAGGCCCTCCTGGTGGGGCGTGTGGAGGGCCTCGATGGTGGCGCGCAGGGCGGCGAGCGGGTCGCCGTCGACGGGGACGCCGACGGGCGGGGTGCCGAGCCAGTGGGCCTCGCCGTCGCGCGCGGTGAGGGTGGCGCTGGAGCGGACGCCCACGAAGGAGTAGCGGGACCAGGAGAGACCGTTCTCGGCGGACTCCAGCAGGAAGGTGCCGGGGCGTTCGGCGGCGAGCTTGCGGTAGAGCGCGACCGGGGTGTCGCCGTCGGCGAGGAGCTTGCGGGTGACGGGGATGACGCGCCGGTCGGTGGCCAGCTTGCGGAAGGTCTCGAGGTCCATGGCGGCTGACCTTACTGACCCTGCGGGAGTACGCCGGAATCGGCGTCCTCGAACGACACGTCGAGCAGGACGTCGGCGTCGAAGCAGGTCCGCGCGCCGGTGTGGCAGGCGGCACCCACCTGGTCGACCTTGACGAGCACGGTGTCGGCGTCGCAGTCGAGGGCGACGGACTTCACGTGCTGGAAGTGGCCGGAGGTGTCGCCCTTGACCCAGTACTCCTGGCGGCTGCGCGACCAGTAGGTGCAGCGGCCGGTGGTCAGCGTGCGGTGCAGCGCCTCGTCGTCCATCCAGCCGAGCATGAGCACCTCACCGGTGTCGTACTGCTGGGCGATCGCGGGGACGAGCCCGTCGGCGCCGCGCTTGAGGCGCGCGGCGATCTCCGGGGCCAGGGGACTGGGGGGCGTGCTGCTGGTCATGGGCCCATTGTGCCGCGCCCCACTGACAGTCCCGGCGGGGTGTCCACTGGGCGGACCTCGTGGACGGTCGTAGGCTTGCAGACATGTCGACCCATGCGAAGCGTGAACGACTTCTCCTCGCCGACCTGTTGGAAACCGCGGGTCCGGACGCCCCCACCCTGTGCGAGGGCTGGAACACCCGTGATCTCGCCGCGCACGTGGTGGTGCGCGAGCGCCGCGCGGACGCCGTCGGGGGAACCTGGATCAAACAGCTCGCGCCCCGGCTGGAGCGGGTGATGACGGAGTTCGCCGAGAAGCCCTACGAGGAGCTGATCCAGCTGATCCGTACGGGTCCACCGCGTTTCTCGCCGTTCTCCCTGAAGCAGATCGACGAGGCGGCGAACACCATAGAGTTCTACGTCCACACCGAGGACGTGCGCCGCGCACAGCCCGACTGGACACCCCGCGAGCTGGACCCGGTCTTCCAGGACGCCCTCTGGTCCCGCCTGGAACGCACGGCCCGCCTGACGGGCCGCAGCGCCCCCACAGGCCTGGTACTGCGCCGCCCGGACGGCCGCACGGCGGTAGCCCACCGAGGCGTCCCGGTGGTCACGGTGACAGGCGAGCCGTCAGAGCTGCTCCTGTTCGCGTACGGCCGCCAGAACGCCGCAGACGTAGAACTAGAGGGCGACAAGGAAGCGATCACAAAGCTTCACGAATCAAAGCAACTGGGCATCTAAGACGCGCCCCGCTTTTAGGGGCGCGGGGAACTGCGCGACCAGCCACAGCGGACCCGCAGCCAAAGGACTACCCGTCAACGAACAGGATGCCCAGCACCACGCAACACATCCTTCACCTGCCCGATCCGCAAATCCCCAAAGTGGAAAACAGAGGCAGCCAGAACAGCATCCGCCCCCGCCGCGACAGCAGGCGGAAAGTCCGCAAGCCGCCCCGCTCCCCCACTGGCGATCAACGGCACGCGCACGTGCTTACGTACGGCCTCGATCATCTCGATGTCGTACCCGTCCTTCGTCCCGTCCGCGTCCATCGAGTTGAGCAGAATCTCCCCGGCGCCCAGTTCAGCGGCCTGGTGCGCCCACTCGACGGCGTCGATCCCGGTACCGCGACGACCGCCGTGGGTGGTGACCTCGAAGGACCCGGACTCGGTACGGCGCGCGTCCACGGACAGCACCAGCACCTGCCGCCCGAACCGCTCGGCGATCTCCCGGATCAGGTCCGGCCGCGCGATGGCGGCCGTATTGACGCCCACCTTGTCGGCGCCCGCCCGCAGCAGCTTGTCGACGTCCTCGGCCGCGCGCACCCCGCCACCCACGGTGAGCGGGATGAACACCTGCTCGGCGGTGCGCCGGACCACGTCGTACGTCGTCTCACGGTTGCCGGACGACGCGGTGATGTCCAGGAACGTCAGTTCGTCGGCGCCCTCGGCGTCGTACACCTTGGCCATCTCGACGGGGTCGCCCGCGTCGCGCAGGTTCTGGAAGTTGACGCCCTTGACGACCCGGCCGTTGTCCACGTCCAGGCAGGGGATGACTCGCACGGCAAGGGTCATGCTGCGGCTTCTCCGTGTTCTCCGCCGGGGCGGAACGCCTCCACCTCGACCTCGACGACCAGGCTGGGGTCCACGAGGCCGGAGACGATGATCATGGATGCGGCGGGCCGGACGGCGTCGAACAGCTCCTTGTGAGCGCGTCCGACGTCGTCCACGTCCCGCGCGTGGGTGATGTACATGCGGGTACGCACGACGTCGTCACGGCCGAGCCCGAGCTGCTCCAGCGCCGCGAACGCGACGTTGAAGGAGTTGATCGTCTGCTCGTACGGGCCGCCTCCGGCGATCTCGCCGTCCACGATGGACGTGCAGCCGGAGACCAGCACCAGACCATTGGGCAGCTCCACCGCGCGGGAGTAGCCGAAGGCCTCCTCCCAGGGGGCACCGGTCGTGACACGCCGTACGTCACTCACTTGGCCACCGCCTCCAGGGCCTCTTCCAGGGTGAACGCCTTCGCGTAGAGGGCCTTCCCGACGATGGAGCCCTCGACACCGAGCGGCACCAGTTCGGCGATGGCCCGCAGGTCGTCCAGGGACGACACGCCGCCGGAGGCCACGACCGGGCGGTCGGTCGCCGCGCAGACGTTGCGCAGCAGCTCCAGGTTGGGGCCCTGGAGCGTGCCGTCCTTGGCGATGTCGGTCACGACATAGCGCGCGCAGCCCTCGCCGTTGAGCCGCTCCAGCGTCTCGTAGAGGTCACCGCCGTCGCGGGTCCAGCCGCGTCCGCGGAGGGTGGTTCCGCGTACGTCCAGGCCGACCGCGATCTTGTCTCCGTGCTCGGCGATGACCTTGGCGACCCACTCGGGGGTCTCCAGGGCGGCCGTACCGAGGTTCACGCGCGTGCAGCCCGTCGCCAGGGCGGCGGCCAGCGTGTCGTCGTCGCGGATGCCGCCGGACAGCTCCACCTTGATGTCCATCGCGCCGGCGACCTCGGCGATCAGCTTCCGGTTGTCGCCGGTGCCGAAGGCCGCGTCCAGGTCGACCAGGTGCAGCCATTCGGCGCCCGAGCGCTGCCAGGCGAGGGCGGCCTCCAGGGGGGAGCCGTACGAGGTCTCCGTGCCGGACTCGCCGTGCACGAGGCGGACGGCCTGGCCGTCGCGGACGTCGACGGCGGGGAGGAGTTCGAGCTTCGCGGAAGTCTTCGGGGACATCAGAGGGTTCCGATCCAGTTGTTCAGCAGCTGCGCTCCGGCGTCGCCGGACTTCTCGGGGTGGAACTGGGTGGCCCACAGGGCGCCGTTCTCGACGGCCGCCACGAAGGGCTTGCCGTGTGTCGACCAGGTGACCCCGGGGGCGCGCATCAGCGGGTTCGTGATCTCCAGGGACCAGTCGTGGACGGCGTACGAGTGGACGAAGTAGTAGCGCGCGTCGGCGTCCAGGCCCGCGAAGAGCTGGGAGTCCGCCGGTGCCTCGACGGTGTTCCAGCCCATGTGGGGCACGATGTCGGCCTGGAGCGGCTCGACCGAGCCGGGCCACTCGTCGAGGCCCTCGGTCTCGACGCCGTGTTCGATACCGCGTGCGAACAGGATCTGCATGCCCACGCAGATGCCCATCACGGGACGGCCGCCGGCCAGTCGGCGCCCGACGATCCAGTCGCCGCGCGCCTCCTTGAGTCCGCGCATACAGGCGGCGAAGGCGCCGACGCCGGGCACCAGCAGCCCGTCCGCGTTCATGGCCTTGTCGAAGTCACGCGTTATCTCGACGTCGGCGCCCGCGCGCGCGAGAGCGCGTTCGGCGGAGCGGACATTGCCGAAGCCGTAGTCGAAGACGACCACTCGTTGCCGTTTCTTGCCGGAGCTACTCAATTCCAGACCTCCAGCCTCAGCACGCCGGCGACGAGACACATCCCGGCGCCTATCGACAGCAACACGATGAGGCTCGCCGGCATCTTCTGCTTGGCGAAGGAGTAGACCCCGCCGGCCAGGAAGAGCCCGACGACGATCAGTACGGTGGAGAGGCCGCTCATGGCTTACAGGGCGCCCTTCGTGGAGGGGAGGATGCCCACCGCGCGCGGGTCGCGCTCGGAGGCGTACCGCAGGGCCCGCGCGAGGGCCTTGAACTGGCACTCCACGATGTGGTGGGCGTTGCGCCCGTAGGGCACGTGCACGTGCAGCGCGATCTGGGCCTGGGCGACGAAGGACTCCAGGATGTGCCGGGTCATCGTGGTGTCGTACTCGCCGATCATCGGCGCCATCTTCTCGGGCTCGGTGTGCACGAGGTAGGGGCGGCCGGACAGGTCGACGGTGACCTGGGCGAGGGACTCGTCCAGGGGGACCGTGCAGTTCCCGAAGCGGTAGATGCCCACCTTGTCGCCGAGGGCCTGCTTGAAGGCGGCGCCGAGGGCGAGGGCGGTGTCCTCGATGGTGTGGTGCGAGTCGATGTGCAGGTCGCCCTCGGTCTTCACCGTGAGGTCGAACAGACCGTGCCGGCCGAGCTGGTCGAGCATGTGGTCGTAGAAGCCGACTCCCGTCGACACCTCGACCTTGCCGGTGCCGTCGAGATCGATCTCGACGAGGACCGACGTCTCCTTGGTGGTGCGCTCCACGCGTCCGACGCGGCTCATGACTCGTCCTGCTCCTTCTTGAGGTCTCGTACCGCGTCGAGGAACGCGTCGTTTTCGGCGGGGGTTCCGGCGGTCACGCGCAGCCATCCCGGTACGCCGTTGTCCCGGACCAGGACGCCCCGGTCGAGGATGTGCTGCCAGGCGGTGTGCGAGTCGGCAAAGGTGCCGAACTGCACGAAGTTGGCGTCGGACTCGGTGACGTCGAAGCCGATGGCGCGCAGTTCGACGACCAGCCGGTCCCGCTCGGTCTTGAGCTGCTCGACGTACTTCAGCAGCGTGTCGGTGTGCTCCAGGGCGGCCAGGGCGGTCGCCTGGGCCACGGCCGACAGGTGGTAGGGCAGCCGTACGAGCTGTACGGCGTCGACGACAGCCGGGTGCGCGGCGAGATAGCCGAGGCGCAGGCCCGCCGCCCCGAACGCCTTGGACATCGTGCGGGAGACGACGAGATTCGGCCGTCCTTCGAGCAGCGGAAGCAGCGAGTCGCCGTGGCTGAACTCGATGTACGCCTCGTCGACCACGACCATGGACGGCTTGGCGGTCTGCGCGGCCTCGTACAGCGCGAGGACCGTCTCGCGCGGGACCGCGTTTCCGGTCGGGTTGTTGGGCGTGGTGATGAACACGACGTCGGGCCGGTGCTCGGCGATGGCCTGCTCGGCCGCCGCGAGGTCGATCGTGAAGTCGTCGTTCCGGGGGCCTGAGATCCAGCCGGTGCCCGTCCCGCGCGCGATGAGGCCGTGCATCGAGTACGAGGGCTCGAAGCCGATGGCGGTACGGCCGGGCCCGCCGAAGGTCTGGAGGAGCTGCTGGATGACCTCGTTGGAGCCGTTGGCGGCCCAGACGTTGGCGAGGCCGACCTCGTGCCCCGAGGTGTCCGTCAGGTACTTGGCGAGCTGCGTGCGCAGCTCCACGGCGTCCCGGTCGGGGTAGCGGTTGAGGTTCCGGGCCGCCTCGCGCACCCGCTCGGCGATCCGCTCGACGAGCGGTTCGGGCAGCGGGTAGGGGTTCTCGTTGGTGTTCAGCCGTACGGGGACGTCGAGTTGGGGCGCGCCGTACGGGGACTTGCCGCGCAGTTCGTCCCGTACGGGAAGATCGTCGATGCCGGTCACTTGCTCTGGGGAACCTTCCATTCGAACCTCGCCTTGATCGCCGCCCCGTGGGCCGGCAGATCCTCCGCCTCCGCCAGCGTCACCACGTGATGCGCCACGTCGGCCAGCGCGTCCCGCGTGTAGTCGACGATGTGGATGCCGCGCAGGAAGGACTGGACGGAGAGACCGGAGGAGTGGCAGGCGCAGCCGCCGGTCGGCAGGACGTGGTTGGACCCGGCCGCGTAGTCGCCGAGGGAGACCGGCGACCAGGGTCCGACGAAGATCGCGCCGGCGTTGCGCACCCGGTCGGCGACGGCCGCCGCGTTCGCGGTCTGGATCTCCAAGTGCTCGGCGCCGTACGCGTCGACGACCCGCAGCCCCTCCTCCACGCCGTCGACGACGACGATCGCGGACTGCCTGCCGGCCAGCGCCGGGGCCACCCGGTCCTCGATGTGCCTGGTGGCCGCGACCTGCGGCTCCAGCTCCTTCTCGACCGCGTCCGCGAGCGCCACGGAGTCCGTGACGAGGACGGCGGCGGCGAGCGGGTCGTGCTCGGCCTGACTGATCAGGTCGGCGGCGACGTGCACCGGGTCGGCGGTGTCGTCGGCGAGGATCGCGATCTCGGTCGGACCGGCCTCGGTGTCGATGCCGATCTTCCCGGCGAAGTACCGCTTGGCGGCGGCGACCCAGATGTTGCCGGGGCCGGTCACCATGTTGGCGGGCGCGCAGGACTCGGTGCCGTACGCGAACATCGCGACGGCGGTCGCGCCACCGGCCGCGTACACCTCGTCGACGCCGAGCAGGGCGCAGGCGGCGAGGATCGTGGGGTGCGGGAGTCCGTCGAACTCGGCCTGGGCCGGGGAGGCGAGGGCGATCGACTCGACCCCGGCTTCCTGCGCGGGCACGACGTTCATGATCACGGAGGACGGGTACACGGACCGGCCGCCTGGCGCATACAGCCCGACGCGGTCCACAGGGACCCACTTCTCGGTGACCGTGCCGCCAGGTGCGACCTGGGTCGTGTGCGTCGTCCGGCGCTGCTCGCGGTGGACGAGACGGGCGCGGCGGATGGACTCCTCCAGGGCCGCGCGGACGGTCGGGTCGAGCGCCTCCAGCGCGTCGGTGATCGCGCGCGCGGGGACCCGTACGGATTCCAGCCGCACCCCGTCGAACTTCTCGGCGAAGTCGATCAGCGCCGCGTCGCCCCGATGATGCACGGCCTCGCAGATCGGACGCACCTTCTCCAGGGCGGCCGAGACGTCGAAGTCGGCTCGGGGCAGCAGGTCGCGCAGGGCGGGTCCCTCAGGGAGGGCGTCGCCGCGCAGATCGATTCGGGAGATCACGCCGTCAATTCTCTCAGACGCCGATCGGGCGCCGTCCGCGTGTATCAGTGGCTGATACAGAGCGTTGCGGTTCGCGCCGGCCGAACCCCATGCGAAATCCTCGGGAACTTGGAAGATCACCTTCACGTTTTGAGTTCAGAGAGTTACTGAGCGGGCAGAACGGCTGTACGAAACTCGCAGGTAACACTTGATGACACGGGGAGGAGTGGGAAAAAGTCGTGACCGAGGGTGACGGCATCCGCGCGGGGGGCGCGGGGAACACGGGGGATCCGCCGGACGGTCTGAGCGCCGCCGAGATCGGGATGTGGCAGTCCTTCCGCAACGGCAGCGTGTACGACCTGAGCAGTGGCGACACCGTCGTCGACGATCCACACGGCGGCCATCCCTGGGGCGCCGACCGGACGGTGCGGGCGCGCATCGTGTGCTGGCTGCTCCTCGACGGCCCGCCCGCGCTCGCCGGGCGCGTGTCGTCCCTGAAGCTCACCGGCGTGCAGATCAGCGGCACGCTGGACCTGGCGGGCGGCACGGTCGTGCCGTACGTCGAGCTGAAGGGCTGCCGTTTCGAGAAGGAGGTCCTCCTGCCGGAGGCCCGCTTCACGACCGTACGGCTGGTGGACTGCTCGGTGCCCCGCCTTGAGGCGGCCCGGGTGCACACCGAGGGCGATCTGCATCTCCCCCGCTGCCGCTTCCACAACGGCGCGCGGCTCACCGACGCGCACATCGGTACGGATCTGCTGCTCAACCAGGCCGTCGTCTACCGGGACCGGCGCGGGCGCTCGATCGCCGGGGACGGCATGAGCGTCGGCCAGGACCTCCAGGCCGAGATGCTGGAGTCGCACGGCGAGCTGAGCCTGCGCGGGGCGACGATCGGCGTCTCGCTGAGCCTGCGCGGCAGCCGGCTGGCCAACCCCTACGGGCGGCTCGCGCTCAACGCCCCGCAGCTGACCGTGGGCCGCACGCTGTATCTGACCCCTGCGGGCGTCTGGAACCCGATCCTGACCAGCGGCACGACCCCCGCGCGCGGGACCCGCATCCAGCGCTTCGAGTGCCAGGGCGGGATCCGGCTGGACGACGGCCGGTTCGGTGACTCCGTCGACCTGGAGCGGGCCCGTCTGACCTTCACGGACGAGCAGGAGCTGTCGCTGCGCCGGGTGCAGACGCCCGAGCTGCGCTTCCTCGGGGAGCGGCCGGAGCGCGGCAAGGTGGTGCTGTCGGGCGCGAAGGTCGTCAACCTCGTGGACCGGGCGGGCAGTTGGCCGGGACCGGGCAACCTGCACATGGGCGGCTTCGGGTACGAGAACCTCGTACCGCAGGGGCCGTTCCCGCCGGCGGAGCGGCTGGCGTGGGTGGCGGCGGCGACCGCCGAGTACAGCCCGGAGCCGTACGAGCGGCTGGCCACCGTGCTGCGCAACGGCGGCGAGGACGAGGACGCGCGCGAGGTGCTGCTCGCCAAGCAGCGCCGCCGCCGCGAGACCCTGCCGCCGGCGGCGAAGCTGTGGGGGTACGTGCAGGACTGGACGGTGGCCTACGGATACCGGCCCGGCCGGGCCGCCGTATGGATGGCGGTGCTGTGGGCGGCGACCTCGGTGGCGTTCTCGCACGCGAGCCATCCGCCGCTGAAGAGCGGGGAGCACCCGCCGTGGAACCCCTCCCTGTTCGCCCTCGACCTGCTGCTCCCGGTGATCGATCTGGGCCAGGTCGGCTTCTGGCAGCTGCGCGGCGGCTGGCAGTGGCTGTCAGCGGCGATCATCATGGTGGGCTGGATTCTGGCGACGACGGTGGCGGCGGGGGCGACCCGGACGCTGCGCAGAAACTGAGCCCGGTTCATCTTTTGCCATTTCTTGACCGTCGGCCGTACAACTAAAAACAGGGTGCGCATTTGGGCTGGCGCGGTCCCGACCTGCGCCTTTCAATGGTCGACACCATGGCTTCGCTGCGTGCGTTCCTCCGTGCCACCAGGGCGGAACGGAACACTCCGCCGTCTCCTCGCCTCGCCACCGCCGGACTGCCCGCCGATGACGAGGTACTCCTCGACGCGCCCGATGCCCGGCTCGGCCCCGCGCTGGTCGCGGCGGGCCAGGGCGAGTACGGCCCGGCGGCCGAACTACTGGCCGCCACCCGCGCCACGGCCGACTGGGAGAACCGGGACCGGTACGTGGTCCGGCTGGCCGCGTTCGCGCACTTCCGCGCCGAGTGGTTCACGTCCTGGCGCGTCGCCGCCCCCGACGACCCGGACGCGCTGCTGGTCGCGGCCGAGCTGGCGGTGGTCCACGCCTGGGAGTCCCCCGCACGGGCCGAACTCCTGCTCCAGACCGGCCCGTTGGTCGAGGCGGCCGCGGCGGGCGACCCGCGCGACCCGGTGCCCTGGCGCATCGCACTGGACCGCGCCCGGGGCAGCGACGCGGGCCACGACGAGTTCGAACGGCTCTGGGGCGAGGCCGTACGCCGTTCCCCGCACCACTACGGCTGCCATGTGGCGGCGCTCCAATACCTGTCCACGGGCCCCTTCCGGTCCGCGGGCGGGCGCGGCTCGCACCGCGAGTGCCTCGACTTCGCCGAGTGGGCCGCGCAGGACGCCCCGCCCGGCTCGCTCGTCCAGGCCCTGCCGCTGCGCGCGGCCTTCGCCTATCTGACCGAGGGCGACGGCAGGACGGTGGTGGACCGGGCCCGTCTGGACGCGGCGGCGGACACGGCGATCGCCCTGTCGGCGACGCTCCCGGCGGCCGATCCCCGCCCGGCCGAACTCCGCAACCTGCTGACATACGTCCTGATCGGCCTCGACCGCTGGCAGGAAGCCCTGCTCCAACTGCGTCTGACCGGCCCGTACGCCACCTCGTTCCCATGGGACCGGTTCTCGGACGACCCCCTCGGCAGGTTCCTCGAAGCACGCGAGGAGATCCGCCGGAACGCGCCCGCCGCCCGCTGTGCGGCCTGCGCCGGTCATCCACGGAGTGAGCACGGCGGACGCGCACACTCCGGCGACCATTAGGCTTTCCCGTCGTGACCACCGTCCGGCTGCCACTCTTCCCGCTCAACTCGGTGCTGTTCCCGGGACTCGTCCTCCCGCTGAACATCTTCGAGGAGCGTTATCGCGCCATGATGCGCGAACTCCTGAAGACCCCCGAGGACGAACCGCGCCGGTTCGCCGTCGTGACGATCCGGGACGGCCACGAGGTGGCACCCAGCGCGCAGGGCATGCCCGACCGGACGGCGGTGCCCGAACGCGGGCCCGCGGCGGGCTTCGGCGACGACCTGCTCAAGGCGTTCCACTCCGTGGGCTGCGTGGCCGACGCGGCGACGATCAGGGAACGCCCGGACGGCACCTTCGAGGTCCTGGCCACCGGCACGACCCGGGTCCGGCTGGTGTCGGTGGAGGCGTCGGGCGCGTTCCTGACGGCGGAACTGGAGGAGCTGGCGGAATCCCCCGGCGACGAGGCGGGCGCGCTGGCAGAGGGCGTCCTGAGGGCCTTCCGTCAGTACCAGAAGCGCCTGGCGGGCGCGCGGGAACGCTCCCTGTCGACGGGCGCCGAGCTCCCCGACGAACCGGCGGTCGTGTCGTATCTGGTGGCGGCGGCGATGATGCTGGACACCCCGTCCAAGCAGCGCCTGCTCCAGGCCCCGGACACGGCGTCCCGCCTCCGCGAGGAATTGACGCTCCTGCGCACGGAGACGGCGATCATCCGCAACCTCCCGTCACTGCCGGCGTCGGACCTGACACGCGGCCCGACGAGTCTCAACTGAGGGGGAGCAGGATCCGGAAATGGCGAAGAAGCCGAAGAAGGAACAACAATCGGGCGGCACACCGGCGACGGTGGCGCTGACGGCGGCGGGCGTCCCGTACAAGGTGCACGCGTACGAGCACGACCCCGCGCATCCCTCGTACGGCGAGGAGGCCGCCGAGGCGATGGGGGTGTCGCCGGAGCGTGTCTTCAAGACGCTGGTGGCGGACGTGGACGGGGTACTGACGGTCGCGGTGGTCCCGGTGGCCGGCCAGCTGGACCTGAAGGCGCTGGCGACGGCGGTGTCGGGCAAACGCGCATCAATGGCGGACCCGACCCTGGCGGAACGCACGACGGGCTACGTCCGGGGCGGCATCTCCCCCTTGGGCCAGCGCAAAAAACTCCGCACGGTCCTGGACACCTCGGCGGACGCCCACGACACGATCTGCGTCTCTGCGGGCCGCCGCGGCCTGGAGGTCGAACTGTCCCCCACGGACCTCACCACCCTCACCCAGGCGGTACGAGCCCCGATCGCCCGCGCGTAACCCCTCGACGAAGGCCCCCTGCCGGACTAAGCAGGATGGACATGTCGAAAAAAACACGCAAGCGCAAGTGGCGCACAAAAAAGGGCCGCTCAAACCACGGCCACCGCCCGGCGTAGGCACCGGCCGACCGTTTCTTCGCCCCCGCCGCCCCTACCCGTCCCATCCTCGGGGGCTCCGCCCCCGAACCCCCGCTCCTCAAACGCCGGAGGGGCTGGATCTTTCAGCCCGTCCGGCGTTTGAGGACG
>NZ_JBSFDA010000144.1:0-26678 GCF_053593675.1 Streptomyces sp. NPDC002156
CCGCCGCTCTGCCGTCGTGGGTGGGGATCAGCACCAGGCGCGCGTCGTGCTCGACGCCCGGCCGGAAGAACCCGGCGGGCCACAGCGGCGCGGGCTCGGCGGGCACGAGTTCGACATATACGCGCTCAGCCGCAGTGAGCGGCAGGAGGACGAGGGCTGGATCGAGCTTCCGCCGCAGGTCAGCCGGGTCCGGACCGCTCCGCTCTGGACGGCCGAGGACGACGGGGTGGGGTACGGCCGCCGCGCGCGCCGCCGGTTCGCCGAGTGCTACGGCGAGTTGGCGGCAGCGCTGTGCGCAGGACCCGACGCGGGGAACGCGTCGGAGGGACCGGACGCGTCCACCGCTGAGGCGGACCGTTTCGGCAACGCGCTGTACGGGCTGGCCGAACTCGCCCGGGACGAGGGCGGGCTGGTGGGAGCGCTCCGCTCCGAAGCCGCCGTACGCGCCCTGGAGCGCGCCTGCCGTGCGCCCGGCGCGCTGGGAGCGGCGCGCGAGGCGCGCGTCCCGGATCTGCTCACCGTCGCCGCGCACCTGGAGCGCGCCCTGCGCCCCCTCTCGCTCGACTGGTACGAGGACGACGGGCTCGGCTCGGTCGACCTGTGCCATGCGGCCGGCGGTGGCCCGGCAGCGCTGCCCGGACTGCTCGCCCACCACTTCTCCGGCGTGCCCTTGCTGGTCACGGAGTACGGAGTCCCGCTGCGCGCGCACTACCTCGCCTCGGGCGCCGAAGGCAGCGCCCCCGCCGTACGGTCCCTGCTCGCAGCCTTCCACGGCAGGCTCGCCTCGGAGACCTACCGGAAGGCCGCGCTCGTCACCCCCGGCAACACGCACACCCGCCGCTGGCAGGAGAGATGCGGGGCCGACCGGGAGAAGCTGCGCACCGTGTACCCGGGCATGGACGCGTCCCACTTCGCGGAAGTGGGCGAGTCGCCGGAGACCGCGGACCCCAGCACGCTGATCTGGGTCGGCCGTATCGAGCCCGCCAAGGACCTGATCTCCCTCCTGCACGCCTTCGCGGAGGTCCGCAAGGAGGAACCGAAGACCCGCCTGCGCATCATCGGCGCGGCCACGGGAGCCGAGAGCGAGGCGTATCTCGGCCACTGCAAGGCGCTGGCCGCGCAGCTCTTCCCCGACGAGGCCGAGGGCATGCACGCCGTCGGCGACAACCCGGTGTCCTTCGAGGAGATCGGCGGCCCGGAGGCGCCGACGCTCGCGGAGGCGTACGCGGCGGGCGCGGTCGTCGTCCTGTCCAGCGTGGTCGAGGGCTTCCCGATCAGCCTGGTCGAGGCCATGTTCTGCGCCCGGGCGACCGTGTCGACGGACGTGGGCGCGGTGGTCGAGATCATCGGCGGTACGGGCCTCGTGGTGCCGCCACGCAATCCGCGGGCCCTCGCGGAGGCGTGCGTGGCGCTGCTGCAGGACCCGGAGCGCCGCGAGCGCCTGGGCGCCGCCGCCCGCGCCCGTGCCCTCGAACTGTTCACCGTCGAGCAGAACATCGCGGCATTTCACGGCATTTACCTGGAGGTCGTCTCGCGCAGCCCCGTCAACAAGGTGGTCCTCGACGACACCGGCGAACCGCTTCCGTTCGCCGTCCCGGCGGAGGCCCACGTCGCCGGCCGCTGGACGCACGCCGGCATACGCGTGGTGGCCCGGGGCGGGCCCAGCTGGGCGACAGGACGCGCATCCGCACCGGTACAGGCGACCCCGGTACCGGCCGGGGAGGGCGCGCGATGAGCGAGCTGGGAGAACTGGACCGTCCTGGGACACCGAACAGCCCCGGAGCCTGGGACGAAAGCTCGGAGGAATGGCTCATGGGCGCCACGGAGACCGACGCACCGGACACGGAGACGACCGCACCGGACACAGAGACGACTGCGCAGGACACCCGGGCGCAGGCCCGAACGGCCGCGCCCTCCACCCGTACCGCGCGCCGGGGCACCGCGGACCCCGTGAAGGCGCTCATGCACCGGCACCGTGAGCTGTGCGAGCGCGCGGTGGACCCGCTGGAGATCGCCGCCGGCCTGGAGGCCCACGGCGTCACGGACCGGACGGCCGCTCGTTTCCGCCACCGGGACGTCTTCTCCCTGGCCGAGGAGATGTACGCCAGGGTCTCCCGGGACGCAGAAACGGCGCCGCAGCCCACCCCGCCGACCGCACCCGGCGTACGGGCCGACTGGGTCCTGCTCTCGCTGCTGCCGGGCGCCCTGTGCGCGGGGACGGTGACGGGCCTGCACCTCACCGAGGGCCGCGTCCGGCTCGCCGTGGCGACCCTGGGCGCCCTGGCCGTGGCGCTGGCCGTCCGCGCGGCACTCGGCCGGGGGCCACTGAGCCCCAGGTCCCACCCGGCGCCTCCCGGCAGCTACGCGAGCCACACCCCGGCGTCCACGCGCGCGTGGACCTACTGGCTCCTCGCGTACGCCCTCCTGGGCGACGGCCTGCTCACCGCCGCGCTGACGGGCGGCCTGGACGGATTCCCGGACGCCGCCGGTGACCTGGCCACCGCCCCGGTGCTGGCCCTCACCGCGGCCTGCGCGCCCGCGGCCTGGTGCGCCCACCTCTTCGCGGGCGGAGCCCGTCGCAAACTGGCCGCCAGCCGTGGCCTGGCCGACTTCACGGCAGCCGTCAAACCCCTCCTCCTCGGCACGTTCGCCCTGTTCCTCTGCACGTTGGCGGCGCTCGTGGCCGTCTCCGGAACGGTCCTGCACGCACCGGCGGCCTACACCACGACCGTCACCCTGGGCGCCCTGCTCCTCCTGGCCCGCCTTCTCACGGCACACGGCTTCACCCACGCCCCGGCGGTGCTCCTCGGCGCGGCAGCGGCGACGGAGGCAGCCGCCCTGGCCACCGCCTTCGCGTCCCACCTCCCCGGCTGCGCCTTCCTGGCAGTCCCGGTGGACGTGGTCGTGGCCGCCTGGGGTGCGGCAGGCATCCCGGCGGCGGCCTGCGGAGGGGCCGCCCTGGTCCTCCTGCTCCACGCGACCCGCACGCTGACCAGGGCGTCGGCACACGCGATGCCGGGTGAGGCCGGATGACGCCCCGGACCACGACCACGGCAGGTGACCGATTCCGCATCGCCCGGCCCCCCATCACGAACGCACCCGTAACCCCCGAAGGAGCAAACCGATGATCACCTCCCGACCCGGAGCCGGAGAATCCGCCGAGGGAGCCGTCCGATGAGGGTTCTGCTGATCGGAGCCAACGGCTATCTCGGCCGCTTCGTCGCCGACCGACTGCTCGCCGACCCGGCCGTGCAACTCACCGCCCTCGGCCGCGGCGACGACGCCGACGTCCGTTTCGACCTCGCGTCCGGCAGCCCCGGCGCACTCACCCGCTTCCTCGACGCCGTCCACCCCGGAGTCGTCGTCAACTGCGCGGGCGCCACCCGCGGCGGCGCCCGCGAACTCACCCGCCACAACACCGTCGCTGTCGCCACCGTCTGCGAGGCCCTGCGGCGCAGCGGCTGCGGCGCCCGTCTGGTCCAGCTCGGCTGCGGCGCCGAGTACGGACCCAGCCAGCCCGGTTCCTCCACGGCGGAGGACGCGGTGCCCCGCCCCGGCGGTCCGTACGGCGTCAGCAAGCTCGCCGCCACCGAACTGGTCCTCGGCTCCGGCCTCGACGCCGTCGTCCTGCGCGTCTTCTCGCCGGCCGGACCCGGCACGCCCGCCGGCTCCCCGCTCGGCCGTCTCGCCGAGGCGATGCGCCGCGCGATGCAGTCCGGCGACGGCGAGCTGAAGCTCGGCGGGCTGGGCGCGCAGCGCGACTTCATCGACGTACGGGACGTGGCGCGAGCCGTCCACGCCGCCTCGCTCTCGGCCGCGCAGGGCGTCATCAACATCGGCTCCGGCCGCGCCGTGCGCCTGCGCGACGCCGCCTCCGTCCTCGCCCGCGTGGCCGGATACGGCGGCGCGCTGCACGAACTCGACGGCCCGCCCGGCCCCTTGAGGGCGACCATCGGCCACCCCCGCCCCGACCCGGACCACGCGCCCCCGGCCGCGTACCCGTACCCGGACGGCTGCGGCAGCTGGCAGCAGGCAGACGTACGCACCGCCCGCGACCGGCTCGGCTGGCGGCCCCGGATCAACCTGGAGGAGTCCCTCGCCGACATCTGGATGGAGGCGGCATGCCGCATCTGACCAGCGCCAGGGCGGGCACCGCGAGTACCGGCGTCCGCACCGGCTTCGGCATCCCGGGCTTCGCGCACCCCCTGCTCGCCCCGACCGAGTGGGGCGAACTCACCCGCCCGGGCATGCCCCTGCACTGGGTCGTCCTCAATGTCGCCGACGGCCCGGGCAGCCGCCCCGACCCGCACTGTCTGGAGGCCGCCGGCCGGCTGCGCAACGCGGGCGTCCGCGTCCTCGGCCACCTCGACACGGCCCACGGGGCCCGCACACACGGCGAACTGGCCGCCGAGGCACAGCGGTACCGCGACTGGTACAAGGCCGACGGCTTCCTCCTGGACCGCTGCCCGACCGACCGCACCGCGCTCCCGGCGATCGGCCGCACGGTCGACACACTCCGCTCGGCGGACGACGACACGCACATCGTCCTGGGCCACGCCACCCACCCGCACCCGGCCTACGTGGAGCACGGCGACCAACTCGTCACGTTCTCCGGCCATTGGAGCGACTACCGCTGGTCGCAGGTGGCCGAGTGGACCGCCGAGCATCCGCCCGACCGCTTCTGCCACTTCGTGCACGGACTGCCGCACGGCCATCTCGACGAGGCGCTGCGCGTCGCCCGCTGGCAGGGCGCCGCCACGATCTACTTCACCGACCGCACGGACCGCGGTGACCGCACCGATCCCTGGGAGACGATGCCCGGCTACTGGGACGACATCGTCTCGCGCCTCGGAACGGGTGTCTCGGAATGAAGAAGGGCGTGGCAGTGTTACGGGGAGAACAACTGTAGTGATTGACCGACCAACGGAGTCCCCGTGTCGCTGCCACCCCTGGTCGAGCCCGCTGGCGAGCTCACCGTAGACGAGGTCCGCAGGTACTCCCGCCACCTGATCATCCCCGATGTGGGGATGGACGGGCAGAAGCGGCTGAAGAACGCCAAGGTGCTCTGTGTGGGCGCCGGCGGCCTGGGCTCGCCGGCGCTGATGTACCTGGCCGCGGCGGGCGTGGGCACGCTCGGCATCGTGGAGTTCGACGAGGTCGACGAGTCGAACCTGCAGCGCCAGATCATCCACAGCCAGGCGGACATCGGCCGCTCCAAGGCCCAGTCGGCCCGCGACTCCGTCCTTGGCATCAACCCGTACGTCAACGTGGTCCTTCACGAAGAGCGGCTCGAAGCCGAGAACGTGAAGGAGATCTTCAGCCAGTACGACCTGATCGTCGACGGCACGGACAACTTCGCGACGCGCTACCTGGTCAACGACGCGGCCGTACTGCTGAACAAGCCCTACGTCTGGGGTTCGATCTACCGCTTCGACGGCCAGGCCTCCGTGTTCTGGTCCGAGCACGGCCCCTGCTACCGCTGCCTCTACCCGGAGCCCCCGCCGCCGGGCATGGTCCCCTCCTGCGCCGAGGGCGGTGTCCTGGGCGTGCTGTGCGCGTCCATCGGCTCCATCCAGGTCAACGAGGCCATCAAGCTCCTCGCGGGCATCGGCGAGCCCCTCGTCGGCCGTCTGATGATCTACGACGCCCTGGAGATGCAGTACCGCCAGGTCAAGGTCCGCAAGGACCCCGACTGCGCGGTCTGCGGCGAGAACCCGACCGTCACCGAACTCATCGACTACGAGGCCTTCTGCGGCGTCGTGTCCGAGGAGGCCCAGGAGGCGGCGGCCGGCTCGACGATCACTCCCAAGCAGCTCAAGGAGTGGATCGACGACGGCGAGAACATCGAGATCATCGACGTCCGCGAGATCAACGAGTACGAGATCGTCTCGATCCCCGGTGCCAAGCTGATCCCGAAGAACGAGTTCCTCATGGGCGCCGCCCTGGAGACCCTCCCGCAGGACAAGAAGATCGTCCTGCACTGCAAGACGGGTGTCCGCAGTGCGGAAGTCCTCGCGGTCCTGAAGTCCGCCGGATTCGCGGACGCGGTCCACGTCGGCGGCGGTGTGATCGGCTGGGTCAACCAGATCGAGCCGCACAAGCCGGTGTACTGACCCAAGGTTCACCACCCCGTTCGTCGTGTCCGGCCGGCGGGGGTCTCGCGCACCACAGGTGCCCGGGGCCCCCGCCGCCGTCATGAACAGACCTTGCCGTCCCGTGGCACCGTCCCGTCCAGCAGATACGCGTTCACCGTGGAGTCGACACAGTCGTTCCCACTGCCGTACGCCCCGTGCCCCTCGCCCTTCCAGGTCAGCATCACGCCGACGCCCTTGCCCAGCTCGTCCGCCATCTTGCGCGTGCCCTCGTACGGTGTCGCCGGGTCCCCGGTGTTGCCGACCACCAGGACGGGTGCCGCGCCGGGCGCGCTGACCTCCGGTGTGTCGTACTGACCGGCGACCGGCCAGTCGTGGCACCAGCCAGCCGTGTCCCAGCCCATGAACTCCCCGAACACGGGCGAGATCTTCCGGAATTCGGGCAGCTGCTTCTTGGTCTGCGCAGCGGTCGGCCGCTGCTTGTCGTCCAAGCACGATATGACCCGTTGGGCATGTGTCGTCGTGCCGTAGTGGCCCGACGCGTCGCGGTCGTTGTAGCCGTCGGAGAGCGCCAGCAGGTCGGAGCCGTCACCCTGCTCGGCCGCGTCCAGGGCGCCGGTCAGCGCCGGCCAGCTCTGCGCGCTGTACAGCGTGACGGCGATGCCGGTGAGCGCCAGGCCCTGTGTCAGCTTCCGCCCGGAGGAGGTGGCCAGCGGCTCGGCGTCGATCCGCTTCAGCAGGGCCGCGATCTTCTGCGATCCCTCTTCCGGGTCCTGGCCCGTCGACTTCAGATAGTCGTCGAGGGCCCGCTGGAAGCCCCTGGCCTGGTTCTTCGCGTGTCCCACCATGTCAGCGCTCGGGTCGACCACGGCGTCGAGGATCAGCCGCCCCACGTTCTTCGGGAACAAGTGGGCGTACACACCGCCGAGTTCGGTGCCGTACGAGATGCCGAAGTAGTGCGTCTTCGTGTCGCCGAGGACCTGGCGCATCAGGTCCATGTCGCGGGCGGAGTCGGTCGTCGACACATGCGCGATGAGGTTTCCGGCGGCCTTCTCGCAGCCCTGGCCGAAGTCGGCGGAGTCCTGGAGGTACGCCTTCTCCTCGGCCGCGTCGTCCGGCGTCGGGTCCACCGACTCGGCGGCCCGGATCTCCTTGTCGCTGCGGCAGCGCACGCCCTCGCTGGCCCCGACCCCGCGCGGGTCCCAGCTCACCAGGTCGTAGCGCTCGCGGAGTGCGGAGACCGTGCCTGCGTACGAAGGCATCACCGAGATGCCCGACTGGCCCGGTCCGCCGAAGTTGAACAGGAGGGACCCGATGCGGCTGCCCCCGGTGGCCTTGGCGCGGATGAGGGCCAGGCCGATGGTCTCGCCGTCCGGCTTCGCGTAGTCCAGCGGCACCTTGAGCGTCGCGCACTGCCAGTCGCTGCCCGGCGTGGGGGAGTCCGACGTGCCCTCGCAGCGGCCCCAGTCGAGCTTCTGCGAGGTCAGCGAGGCGGGCAGCCCGGGCGAGGCCCGGGACGAGGACGTGGCCGACGAGGGTGTCGTGGCGGAGCCCTTGTCGTCACCGCTGTCGGACGAGCCGCTGCTGCAGCCGGCCACCAGCAACGCGGCGGCGGTCGCGGCCGTCCAGCGTACGAAACGAGACATGCGCACTTCCCCCCTGCGAGCCCTCCGCTCGGTCAGCGGATGGCGGTCCGGCCATAGTAGGCGGATCACACCGAGGCCGTTTCAGCCTGTGGATAACCTTCTGACCTGCGATTTTCTAGGAGCAGACGGTCCCGGCCGCCGGTACCTTCCCGTTCAGCAGATAGCCGTCCACCGCCGCCAGCACGCAACGGTTCCCGCTGTCGTACGCGCCGTGCCCCTGCCCCTTGTACGTCAGCTCGACCCCCACGCCCTCACCCAGTGCTCCCACCATTTTCCGCGCGCCCTCGTACGGCGTGGCCGGGTCGCCGGTGTTGCCGACGACGAGGATCGGCGCCGATCCGGTCGCGTCGACGTCGGGGTGGTCGGCGGCGCCCGGCACGGCCCAGTCGGTGCAGCTGACCATGGACCAGGCCATGAAGTCGCCGAACAGGGGCGAGGCGGCGCGGAACTCGGGCAGCCTCGCCTCGACGTCCGCGACGGTGTAACGCGGCTTCTCGTCGGAGCAGTTGATCGAGATGTTCGCTGCGGTGATGTTGCTGTACTCGCCGTTCTGGTTGCGCCCGTTCAGCGAGTCGGACAGCAGCATCAGGACCTTGCCGTCACCGTCGTACGCCTGTTCAAGGCCTGCGGTGAGGTAGGGCCAGAACTCCTGGGAGTACAGCGCCTGCGCGATGCCGTTGGCCGCCGCGCTCTGGGTCAGCTCGCGCGGGAAGACGCCCGGGATCGGCTTGGCGTCGAGGTCCTTGAGGAGCTTGGCGATCCGGTCCTCGACGTCCTGGGCGGTGTCGCCGACCGGGCAGTCCTCCGTCTTCGACGTGCAGTCCTCGGCGAAGTTGTCGAGCGCGAGCTGGAAGCCCTTGGCCTGCCCGAGCGAGCCCTGCTCGGGGGTCTGGGTCGGGTCGACGACCGCGTCGAAGACGGCCCGGCCCACCTTCTTGGGGAACAGGTGCGCGTAGACGCCGCCGAGTTCGGTGCCGTAAGAGATGCCGAAGTAGTACAGCTTGTCGTCGCCGAGGACCTGTCGCATCAGGTCCATGTCGCGGGAGGCGTCGGTGGTGCGCACATGTGGGAGCACCTTCTTGGAGTGCTGCTCGCAGGCCTCGTTGAACTCCCGGGTGTTGTCCAGCAGCTCGGAGCGCTCGGTGGCGTTGTCGGGCGTCGCGTCCTGCTGGAAGTAGACGTCGAGCTGTTCGTTGTCCTCGCAGCGCACCCCGGCGCTGCGGCCGACGCCGCGCGGGTCGAAGCTCACCAGGTCGTAGCGCGTGCGCAGGGCCGTGTAGTCCTTGCCGAACGCGGGGAGCGTGGTCACTCCCGAGCCGCCGGGGCCGCCGAAGTTGAAGATCAGGGACCCGATGCGCCTGCTCGCGGCGCCGCTCGCCTCCGCCCTGATCAGCGCGAGCCCGATCGTGTCGCCCTTCGGCTCGGCCCAGTCCAGCGGCGCCTTCATGGTGGCGCACTGCCAGTCGTCGCCGCCAGGCAGCGGGGACGGCGCATCGCCGCCGCCCTCCGACTCGGACGGCGCGGGACAGTCCTTCCAGCTCAGCTTCTGGGCCGACAGGTCCTCGTCCGTGGAGCCGGAGTCGTCGCTGCACCCCGCCACCAGTGAGGCCAGCAGGAGGGCGGTGACCGTCAGGGCAGCGGCACGCGGCCGGAGGGGGTTGGGCATGCCCCCATCCTGCGGTGGCACCCGGCAGGGCGCTCGGGGCGCGAGCCGTACGAGGTACCACGCACGCCCTTGAGCGCACCCGCCCGAAACCGCACTCCCTAGAGAGAGCCCTTGCGCGTCAGATGGTTGAAGAACAGCCAGCCCGGCAGCACCGGAATCCACAGGGTCAGCAGTCGGTAGAGCAGCACGGCCGGGGCCGCGACCTCCTTGGGGAGGCCGACGGCGATCAGACCGACGGTCAGGGTCGCCTCGACCGCGCCCACACCACCGGGGGTCGGCGCCGCGGACCCCAGCGCGTTGCCGGCGAGGAAGACGACGGCGACGCTGGCGAGGCTGAGCGAGGTCGTCTCGTCGCCGAACGCGCGGATCGACGCGTCCAGACACATCACGAAGCACGCGGTCAGCAGCAGCATGCCGCCGATGCCGGTGACCAGCTTCTGGGGCCGCTGGAGGACGTCCAGCATGCGCGGTACGACACCGGCGAACAGCGACCGCACGCGCGTGACGACGAATTTCCGCAGGAACGGCACCGAGGTCACCACGAGGACGAGCACCGCGACGGTCAGCAGACCCGCGATGACCGTCCGGGACGGCGACAGCGACGGCGTCTTCTCGGTACCGGTCAGATAACCGAACGACAGCAGCATCAGGATGTGGCAGCCGAGCCCGAACAGCTGCGACGCGCCGACACTGGCGACCGCGAGCCCCGGCCGCACCCCCGCGCGTTGCAGGAACCGCGTGTTGAGGGCCACGCCGCCCACCGCCGCGGGCGCCACGATCTTCACGAAGGACCCGGCGACCTGCGCGGCCACGGTCCGCATGAACGGCACCCGCTCGGGTACGAAGCCCAGCAGACTCATCGCCGCGGCGAAGTAACTCAGCGCCGAGAACAGCACGGCCGCGATGACCCAGCCCCACTCGGCGTTGTCGAACAGGGTGCCGAACTCGATATGGGTGAGCTGGGAGAGCAGGAAGTACGCGCCGAACGCGCCGGCGATGAAGCTGATCAGCGTGCGCGGTCTCACCCGCTCCAGCCGGGCCGGTTCGACCGGCGCCTGCGGTCTGATCAGCAGCACCTGGTGGCGGATCTGGGTGAGCAGATCCTCCTCGCGGGCGCCCTCCAGAGCCTCGTCGAGGGCCCGCTTCTCGGCCCGCTGCTCCGCCCGTACGGCCTTCTTGCCGGGCTTCTCCAGTACGACGACGGGCCCGGTGTCGGCGTGGGCCGCCTCCAGACGGGCCTGCTTGGCCTGCTGGGACGCCTCCAGGACCGCCTCGCGCTGACGCTGGGCGCGCTCGCGGGCGAGCTTGCGCAACGTCGCGCGCGTGGAGCGGGACAGCGCGATGGGCTGGAGCATCGGCAGACAGTCCGCCACCGCGTCCGGGCCGAGCACTCCGACCGCCGACGCCACCGCGCGTTCGGCGCCCACGCGCAGGCCCAGTGTCGACACCAGCTGGGCGATGTCCATGCGCAGCAGCAGGTCCCCGGCCGCGATCTCGCCGACCCGGAGGTCCGTGAGGATCACCTTGCCGGAACGATCCACCAGGATCGCGTCGGCGACGAGTCTGCGATGCGCGATGCGCCGCGACTGCAGCGCCTTGACCTGATGCCAGGTGTTGCGCAGCAGCTCGTCGGTGATGTCCTCGTCGTCCAGCGAGTCGAGTGTGCGGCCCCCGGTGTGCTCGTAGACGAGCATCACGGCGTCGGGGCCGAGTTCCGAGGTCGCGATCAGCTTGGGCGCGTTGGCCCCGGCGGCGATCGCCGCGTACGCGAGGAGAGCCTCCTGCTCCAGGGCCTGGCGCAGCGACTGGAGGCTGCTGCGGGTGGCCAGGCCGCGCAGCGTGATGTTCCGCCACATGCGGTAGAAGAAGCCCTGCGCCTGCTGTTCCCGGTCGACCACGGTGACGTCCAGCGGGGGACCGTCTTCCAGGGTGACGAAGTAGCGCCGGCCCCGGTCACCGCTGTCCGTCGCCTCCGGCACCTCCTCACGGGCCGCGCTCACCGGGCGGAAACCGACGTGCCGCAGGCCCGCCATCAGGTTGCGCCCGGTGGGACGCACGTTCGGCGAGCCGACCGCGTACAGCGTCCCGTACGCCACGGACCAGCCGATCAGCACCGTCAGGATGATCGAGAACGGTGTCGTGTAGCCGGTGACCAGCATCGAGAAGGCGTCGAGCAGCAGCACCACCCAAAGGACGGCGCGCCAGCGCGGCCGACGGGACATGCCGACGGCCGTCATATAGGCGATGACCGGCGCGAGATAGCCGTGCACCGGGTCGGTGAGGGCGCGGATATCGCCGGGGGAGGGCTGGGTCAGCGCCTCCTGGATGGAGCCCGGGGCGGCCTTGGCGACCCACAGGTCGGTGGCGAGGGTCACCCCGTGCGCGAGGACCGCCGCGAGGACACCGTCGGCGATCCGCAGCCCGTCCCGTTTGATCAGCCGCTCGATCGCGAAGGCGACCGGCACCAGGAGGATCGCGATGCTCGACGCCAGACCCGCGATCTTGATCAGCAGATCGGGTGCCTGGCCGGTGCCCTTGTTGATGTCCTGTTCGAGCCCGGAGGTGGTGCCGTGCGCGAACGCGGCGATGGCGAGCAGGACGACGACCGCGAAGACGCCCGCCAGGAGCCGCATGAGGTCGGAGGGGCGGTGCACGCGCGCGGGGAGCAGCGGTTCGTCGCCCTCGACCTCTTCGGCGTGGGGGTCGTCGTCGGCGCAGTCGGCGGCCCGGTCGGCCGGTGTCCGCTCGGGCTCGTGACCGGTGCCGTCGGCACCGGGGCGCGACGAGACCTCAGAGGTGCCCTCCGCGTCTTCGGGGTGCACGCCCTGCTGCTTCATGGTCTCTTCTTGGTCTCGTATCACCGGTCACCGCCCGCACGATGGTGGCATGCCCCACTGACACACAGGGGCATCAGGGTGCAGTGCGGGGGCGCACAGTCTGCCGCAAGCGCCGCTCCGGGGCGAGGAATACCCACGGTCGCCGCCTCGTCACATTGTCGGTGGGGTGGGGCAGGATGGGCCGGATGAGCAACGAGAGCCTTCCGGCGGACGCCCTGCCGGAGTACGCCGAGCGGGTCCTGGAGGCCGCGGAACTGATCCCGCCCGGGCGTGTCATGACGTACGGCGATGTGGCCGAGTGGCTGGAGGAGGGCGGACCGCGCCAGGTCGGGCGCGTGATGGCCCTCTATGGAGGAGCCGTTCCGTGGTGGCGGGTCGTCCGCGCGGACGGCGCCCTGCTCCCGGGCCACGAACTGGAGGCCCTCGATCACTACCGCGCGGAGGGCACGCCTCTGAAGGAGGCGAGCAGAGCCGCAGAGGGACATCTGCCGCGCCTCGACATGAGACGCGCGCGGTGGGACGGCGGAGAGCCGGCGGAGGGTCACACCTGACAGCTTCCGCCATCGGGCGGGCGTCAGGGGAACCTGTGGCCCGTACGGGGTAAACCGGGCACGTCCGTGCCATGGCGTACGTTCGTGGGGCGTGGGGCCGGAGTGGCGCTCGGGGCGGGAGGGAACAAGCGGAAGCCCTGCTTCCGAACCGCCCGTCGGCGTAGCGTCGGCTGCACCTGTCCCCCTCACCTCCCGGCCACCGTCCTCCACGCACGACGGTCGTCCAACCAGCACACCCACCAGGACCGGCGAACCACGTGAGCTCCTCTTCCTCCACCAGGCGCCTGTCGCACCCTCAGGTGCGACAGGGGGACCGTGGCGCTTACCGACTGGTGCGTACCCCGCCCACGCGGCAGGACCCCCCTCGTCTGGACGCCGCACAGCGCGCGGTGGTTGACCATGCGCGGGGACCACTGCTCGTCCTCGCAGGCCCGGGTACCGGAAAGACCACCACCCTCGTCGAGGCCGTGGCGGCCCGCATCGCCCGGGGCGGGGACCCCGAGCGGATCCTCGTGCTGACGTTCAGCCGCAAGGCGGCCGTCGAGCTGCGCGACCGGATGGCGCTGCGCATCGGCGCCGCCCGCGCTCCCCGCGCGACCACCTTCCACTCCTTCTGCTACGCCCTGGTCCGCGCCCACCAGGACAGCGAGCTGTTCGTGGAGCCCCTGAGGTTGCTTTCCGGCCCCGAACAGGACGTGGCCGTACGCGGGCTGCTCGCCGGCCAGCCCGACCTGGAACGGCTCGGCCTCGCCCATGTGCGCTGGCCGGACGAACTGCGCGCCTGCCTCACCACCCGCGGCTTCGCCGACGAGGTCCGCGCGGTCCTCGCCCGCAGCCGCGAACTGGGCCTCGGCCCGGACGCCCTGGACGCCTTCGCCCGGCGCATCGGCCGCCCCGACTGGCGCGCTGCCGCCGCCTTCCTCGCCGAGTACCTCGACGTGCTCGACATGCAAGGGGTGCTCGACTACGCGGAACTCGTGCACCGCGCGGTACTCCTGGCCGACCGTCCCGACACCGCAGGGCAGCTCGCCGCCCGCTACGACGCCGTCTACGTGGACGAGTACCAGGACACCGACCCGGCCCAGGTGCGGCTCCTGCACGCGCTCGCAGGGGGCGGCCGGACACTCGTCGCCCTCGGTGACCCCGACCAGTCGATCTACGCGTTCCGCGGCGCGGACGTCAACGGCATCCTGGACTTCCCGGCGGCCTTCCCGTGCGCGAACGGCCGCCCCGCGCCGGTCGAGGTCCTCAGGACGTCCCGCCGCTCCGCCGCCGTCCCGCTGACCGCCACCCGTCTCCTCACCCAGCGCATGCCCCTGACCCGCCTCCCGGCCGAGAAGGTCCGTGCCCACCGCGCACTCTCCCCGGTCCGCGACGGGGGCCGCGTCGAGGTCTGCACGTACCCGACGGCCGGCACGGAACTGGACAACATCGCCGACATCCTCCGCCGCGCACATCTGGAGGACGGTGTCCCCTGGGGCGAGATGGCCGTCCTGGTGCGGGCCGGCGGCCGGACGATTCCCACGGTCCGGCGCGCCCTCACGGCCGCCGGGGTCCCCCTGGACATCGACGGCGACGACCTGCCCCTGCGCCACGAACCGGCGGTGGCACCGCTCCTTACGGCACTCAGGGCGGTGGCTACGGCGGAGGCGTCCGGCGCGGACGAGGAGACCGGCGCCGAAGTGGCAGGGGACGCCGACGCCGCCGTGCCGGGAGACACCGCCTGGCTCGGCACGGAGACCGCTCTGACGCTCCTCACCTCCCCCCTCGCCGGCATGGACGCCGCCGATCTGCGCCGTCTGGGCCGTGCCCTGCGCGAGGAGGAGCGGGCCGGGGGCAACCCCGTACCGCCGCCCTCGGACGAACTCCTCGCCCGCGCGCTCGCCGAACCGGAACGCCTCGTCGCCCACGACCCGACGTACGCGCGCGGTGCCCAGCGACTCGGCGCGCTGCTCAGGAAGGCACGTGAGCGCCTCGCGGGCGGCGGCACGGCCGAGGAGGCCCTCTGGGACCTGTGGAACGGCACCCCCTGGCCGGGACGGCTGGAGCGGGCCGCCCGGCGCGGCGGCGCCGCCGGACGCAACGCCGACCGCGACCTCGACGCCGTGTGCGCGCTGTTCGCGACCTCAGCGCGCGCGGAGGAGCGCACCGGAGGCCGGGGCGCCCTCAACTTCCTGGAGGAGATCGACGCCGAGGACATCGCCGCCGACACCCTCACCCGCCGTGCCGTACGTCCCGACGCCGTGCGCCTGATGACCGCGCACCGCTCCAAGGGTCTCCAATGGCGCCTCGTGGTCGTCGCCGGCGTCCAGGAGGGGCTGTGGCCCGACCTGCGCCGCCGCGGTTCCCTCCTGGAGGCCGACCGCATCGGCCGCGACGGTCTCGCCGAACCGCTCACCCCGGGAGCACTGCTCGCCGAGGAACGGCGCCTGTTCTACGTGGCCGCCACGCGCGCGCGTGAACGCCTGGTCGTCACCGCGGTGAAGGCTCCCGCCGACGACGGGGACCAGCCCTCCCGCTTCCTCACCGAACTCGGCGTCGAACCCAAGGACGTGACAGGCCGCCCGCGCCGCCCCCTCTCCGTCGCAGCCCTGGTCGCCGAACTGCGCGCCACCACGGTCGACCCGCGCGTCTCCGGCCCTCTGAGGGAGGCTGCCGCCCGCCGCCTGGCCCGGCTCGCCGCGCTCACCGACGAGGACAGCCGCCCACTCGTGCCGTCCGCCCATCCCCACCGCTGGTGGGGCATGTACGAGCCCACCGAGAGCAAGGTGCCGCTGCGCGACCGCGACCAGCCCGTCGTGCTCTCCGGCAGCGCCCTCGACCAACTCGCCAACACCTGCGCCCTGCAGTGGTTCCTGGGCCGTGAGGTGAAGGCCGACGCCCCCGCGACCGCCGCCCAGGGCTTCGGCAACGTGGTGCACGTCCTCGCCGACGAAGTCGCCTCCGGACACACCCCCGCGGACCTTGACGTCCTCATGGAACGCCTCGACTCCGTGTGGAACGCGCTCGCCTTCGACGCACCGTGGAAGTCGGCGCAGGAGAAGGAGCACGCGCGCGTGGCGCTCGAACGCTTCCTGACGTGGCACATCGACTCCAGCCGCACCGGCCGCACCCCCGTGGCCAGCGAGCACGACTTCGACGTGACCCTCGGGGCGGGCGACTACGAAGTGCGCATCCGCGGTTCCATGGACCGCGTCGAGACCGACGGCGAGGGCCGCGCCTACGTCGTCGACTTCAAGACCGGCAAACAGGCGCCCACCGCCGCCGAGGTGGCCCGCCACCCCCAGCTCGCCGTCTACCAACTCGCCGTCCGCGAAGGCGCCGTCGACGACGCCTTCGACGGGGTGCGCCCCGAACCGGGCGGCGCCGAACTGGTCCAGCTGCGCCAGGGCGCCGCCAAGAGGGACGGCGGCGAGAGCCTGCCCAAGGTGCAGGCCCAGGCCCCGCTCGAAGGAGGGGCAGGGGAAGGCGCGGAGGGGGAGTGGGTCGGCGACCTGCTGGCCACCGCCGCAGGCAAGGTTCTCGACGAACGCTTCACCCCGACCGCCGGCCAGCACTGCGCGCACTGCTCCTTCCGGGCCTCGTGCAGCGCCCGCCCGGAAGGCCGGCACGTGGTCGAGTGACACCGACTGTCAGTGGCCGCCGCTAGCCTCTCTCACGTGCCAGCCAGTATCAGCGACCCCGAGCAGCTCAAGCAGCTCCTCGGTATCCCGTTCACCCCGGAGCAGACGGCCTGCATCATCGCGCCGCCCGCCCCGCAGGTGATCGTGGCCGGGGCCGGGTCGGGCAAGACGACGGTGATGGCGGCACGCGTGGTGTGGCTCGTCGGCACCGGCCAGGTCGCTCCCGAACAGGTGCTCGGCCTCACCTTCACCAACAAGGCCGCCGGTGAACTCGCCGAACGCGTCCGCAAGGCACTCGTCAAGGCGGGCGTCACCGACCCGGACGTCATCGACCCCGACAACCCGCCCGGCGAACCCGTCATCTCGACCTACCACGCATTCGCCGGCCGCCTGCTGACCGACCACGGCCTGCGCATCGGCCTCGAACCCACGGCCCGCCTCCTCGCCGACGCCACCCGCTTCCAGCTCGCCGCCCGCGTACTGCGCGAGGCCCCCGGCCCGTACCCGGCACTCACCCGCTCCTTCCCGGACCTCGTCAGCGACCTCCTGACCCTCGACGCCGAACTCGCCGAACACCTCGTCCGCCCCGAGGAACTGCACGCGTACGACGCCGAACTGCTGCGCACTCTGGAGGGCGCCAAACTCACCAACGCGGACCTGCGCAAGGTCCCCGACACGGCCGCCGCACGCCGCGAACTCGTCGAACTGGTGACCCGCTACCGGGCCGCCAAGCGCGAGCGCGACCTCCTCGACTTCGGCGACCAGATCGCCCACTCCGCGACGCTCGCCCGGATCCCCGAAGTCGGACGCGTCCTGCGCGACGAGTTCCGGGTGGTCCTCCTCGACGAGTACCAGGACACCTCGGTGGCCCAACGTGTCCTCCTGGCAGGCCTGTTCGGCGGCGGCACCGGCCACCCGGTGACCGCGGTCGGCGACCCCTGCCAGGCAATCTACGGCTGGCGTGGCGCCTCCGTCGCCAACCTCGACGACTTCCCCGAGCACTTCGCCCACGCCGACGGCGGCTCGGCCGCCCGCCAGTCGCTCAGCGAGAACCGCCGCAGCGGAGGCCGTCTCCTCGACCTCGCCAACGGCCTCGCCGAGCCCCTGCGCGCCATGCACGCGGGCGTGGAGGCCCTCCGCCCCGCACCCGGCGCCGAACGCGACGGCCAGGTGCGCTGCGCGCTGCTGCGCACCCACGCCGAGGAGATCGACTGGCTCGCCGACTCCATCGCCCACCTCGTACGCACCGGCAAGGCGCCCGGCGAGATCGCCGTCCTGTGCCGCACCGCCACCGACTTCGCCGAGATCCAGGGCGCGCTCGTCGCCCGGGACATCCCCGTCGAGGTCGTCGGGCTCTCCGGGCTGCTGCACCTGCCCGAGGTCGCCGACCTGGTGTCCGTCTGCGAGGTCCTCCAGGACCCCGGGGCCAACGCCTCCCTGGTCCGGCTGCTGACCGGCCCGCGCTGGCGCATCGGCCCGCGCGACCTCGCCCTCCTGGGCCGCCGGGCCCGGTTTCTCGTGTCCCACGCGCGCGTGGGTGACACCGACGACCCGGACCGCCGGCTCGCCGAGGCCGTCGAGGGGGTCGACCCCTCCGAGGTGATATCGCTCGCGGACGCCCTCGACACCTTCCTGGAGACCTCCCTCAGAGGCGAGGGCGACGACGACGGTCTGCCCTTCTCGCCGGACGCGCGCGTGCGCTTCGCCCGGCTCGCCGCCGAACTGCGCGACCTGCGCCGCTCACTCGCCGACCCGCTGATGGACGTACTGCACCGCGTGCTCGCCGTCACCGGCCTGGAGGTGGAACTGTCGGCGTCCCCGCACGCCCTGGCAGCCCGCCGCCGCGAGACCCTCTCCAACTTCCTCGACGTCGCCGCCTCGTTCGCCGCCCACGAGAGCGAGGCGAGCCTGCTCGCCTTCCTCGGCTTCCTGCGCACGGCGGCGCAGTACGAGAAGGGCCTCGACAACGCCCTGCCCGGCGGCGAGAACACCGTCAAGGTGCTCACCGCCCACAAGTCCAAGGGCCTGGAGTGGGACGTCGTGGCCGTCCCCGGCCTCGTCACCGGCACCTTTCCCAGCGCCCAGGGCCGCGAGAAGTGGACCTCCCAGGCCAAGGTCCTGCCGCACGAGCTGCGCGGCGACACCGACACGTTGCCCGACATCGAGGCCTGGGACGCCAGGGGCATGAAGGCCTTCCACGAGGCGATGAAGGACCACCAGCACACCGAGGAACTCCGCCTCGGCTACGTCACCTTCACCCGCCCCCGCTCCCTCCTGATCGGCTCCGGCCACTGGTGGGGCCCCTCCCAGAAGAAGCCCCGCGGCCCCTCCGACTTCCTCCAGGCCCTCTACGACCACTGCGCGGCCGGACACGGCGAGATCGAGGCCTGGGCGGACGAACCGGAGGAGGGCGAGGAGAACCCAGCCCTGCACGCGACGACCGCCGACCAGCTCTGGCCGCTCCCGCTGGACGACGCCGCGTTCCGCCACCGCAGGGCCGCCGCCGAGACGGTCCTCGCCCATCTGGAGACCCTCGCCTCCCACGAGGACGCCCACCCCGCGGCCGCGCCGGACCCGGACATGTACGAGGACCCGGACTGGCCCCCGCCGCCCGACGACGGCGAGATTCCGTACGAGGACGAGGCGCCGTCCGACGACGGAGCGCTCCCTGCAGACGACGACGCCGACTGGGACGCCTGGACCACGGACCGCCCTGAACCGCCCACACGAGCGCCCTCCCACGCGCGCGTGCCCACCGTGCCCCACGCCCGCCGACACCCCGCCGAAGCGGATCTCACCCCCGAGGAGGCCCGTGCCGTCGCCTCCTGGGACCGCGACCTCGACGCCCTCACCGGGGAACTGCTCCGCGCGCGGGAGAGCGTCACCGACGTCCCCCTGCCCCCGTCGCTGACCGCTACCCAGCTGATGCTCCTGGCCGCCGACCCGGACGCCCTCGCGCAGGAGCTGGCCCGCCCCATGCCACGCCCACCACGGCCCGCCGCCCGCCGGGGCACCCGCTTCCACGCCTGGGTCGAGTCCCGCTTCGAGGAACTGCAGCTCCCCATGCTGGAACCCGAGGAACTGCCCGGCAGCGACGCCGAGATCGCCGACGAACGCGACCTGGAGAACCTCAAGGACGCCTTCGAGCACACCCCATACGCACACCGCACGCCCTACCGGGTCGAGGCCCCCTTCCACCTCGCCATCGCCGGACGCGTCGTCCGGG
The DNA here is from genome assembly GCF_053593675.1 of Streptomyces sp. NPDC002156. Lineage (NCBI taxonomy): Bacteria > Bacillati > Actinomycetota > Actinomycetes > Kitasatosporales > Streptomycetaceae > Streptomyces > Streptomyces sp. NPDC002156. The sequence continues at coordinate 19,642 of NZ_JBSFDA010000144.1, forward strand.
GCCGGATCGACGCCGTCTACAAGGAAGGCGACGGCGACGAGGCGACGTACGAGATCGTCGACTGGAAGACCCACCGCGCCCCCACCGCCGACCCTCTCCAGCTCGCCGTCTACCGCCTGGCCTGGGCCGAACAGCAGGGCGTGCCCCCGGAGGCCGTCGGGGCCGCCTTCCTGTACGTGCGCAGCGGCGAGATCGTACGGCCCGACCTCCCGGACCGGGCCGCGTTGGAGCGGCTGCTCCTGGAGGAGCCGGCCGCGTTCGAAGTGCCGGACGAGGATGTCAGCGCGGGCCGATAGGCTCTTGACCATGAGCCATCCCGTTGACAGTGACGTCAGCGCCGTCCGTACGTACATCGAGCAGCACCGCGCGGCCTTCCTCGACGACCTCGCCGAGTGGCTGCGCATCCCGTCCGTGTCGGCCCAGCCCGACCACGCCCCCGATGTACGCCGCAGCGCCGACTGGCTCGCCGCCAAACTCCGGGAAACCGGCTTCCCGACCGTCGAGGTCTGGGCCACCCCGGGCGCCCCGGCGGTCTTCGCCGAGTGGCCCGCCGACGACCCCGCAGCCCCCGCGGTCCTCGTCTACGGCCACCACGACGTGCAGCCCGCCGCCATCGAGGACGGCTGGGACAGCGACCCCTTCGAACCGGTCGTCCGGGGAAACCGTCTCCACGCGCGCGGTGCCGCCGACGACAAGGGCCAGGTGTTCTTCCACACACTCGGCGTCCGCGCCCACCTCGCCACCACCGGCCGCACCGCACCCGCCGTCCACCTGAAGATGCTCGTCGAGGGCGAGGAGGAGTCGGGCTCCATCCACTTCCGTGACCTCGTCGAGGAGCACGCCGACCGGCTCGCCGCCGACGCCGTGATCGTCTCCGACACCGGTATGTGGGCCGAGGACACCCCCACGGTGTGCACCGGCATGCGCGGCCTCGCCGAGTGCGAGATCCAGCTCCAGGGACCCGACCAGGACATCCACTCCGGCTCCTTCGGCGGCGCCGTGCCCAACCCGGCGACCGCCGTCGCCCGCCTCGTCGCCGCACTGCACGACGAGCACGCGCGCGTGACGATCCCCGGCTTCTACGACGGCGTCACCGAACTCAGCGACCGCGAGCGCGAACTCCTCGCCGAACTCCCCTTCGACGAGCAGGAGTGGCTGCGCACCGCCAAGTCGTACGCCACCCACGGCGAAGCCGGACACACCACCCTGGAGCGCGTCTGGACCCGCCCCACCGCCGAGGTCAACGGCATCGGCGGCGGCTACCAGGGTCCCGGCAGCAAGACCATCGTCCCGGCCTCGGCCATGGTGAAGCTCTCCTTCCGGCTGGTCGCCGGCCAGGACCCCGACCACATCGAGAAGATCGTCCGCGACTGGACCGCGGCCCGTGTCCCCGACGGGATCCGGTACGAGATCACGTTCGCGGCGGCCACGCGCCCGTGTCTGACCCCGCTGGACCACCCCGCCCTGCAGTCCGTCGTACGCGCCATGAGTCGCGCCTTCGGCAAACCGGTCCGCTACACGCGCGAGGGCGGCAGCGGCCCGGCCGCCGACCTCCAGGACGTCCTCGGCGCCCCCGTGCTCTTCCTGGGCATCTCCGTCCCCTCCGACGGCTGGCACGCCCCGAACGAGAAGGTGGAAATCGACCTGCTCCTCAAAGGCGTCGAGACCACCGCCCACCTCTGGGGCGACCTCGCCGGGAACTGGCGTCATGAGTCCTGACAACCCCGCGCGGCCCGAGCCGGCAGCAGCCCCGGGGCACACTGGGAGCACTGCCCCGCACCCGCGCGAGCCCGCCCGAAAACCACCACCCCCCATGCGTCCCCACCCACATCCCGCCGAACCGCCCGCCGAAATATCCGTTCCACCGGGGGAGTTGGAAGCACCTGTGACCACCTGGACCGACCACACCGCCGACCGTCCGATCTCGCTCACCGCCCCCAGCGGCATCGACCGGGCCGCGCACCACCGGCTCGACGAGGCCTGGCTCGCCGCGGCGTGGAGCCACCCCACCACCCGCTGCTTCGTGGTCTCAGGCGGCCAGGTCCTCATCGACGAGACGTCCGAAGGACGTACCGAACTCGTCATGACCCCCTCCTTCGAAGCCCCGCTCACCGAAGCGCACCGCTACTTCCTCGGCAAGGACGAGGAAGGCACCAGCTACTTCGCCCTCCAGAAGGACGCCCTGCCCGGCCGCATGGACCAGTCGGCGCGCCCCGCCGGCCTGCGCGAGGCCGGCCTGCTCCTCTCCCCCCGGGACGCGGGGCTGATGGTGCACGCCGTCGCCCTCGAGAACTGGCAGCGGCTGCACCGTTTCTGCTCCCGCTGCGGCGAGCGCACCGTCATCGCCGCCGCCGGCCACATCCGCCGCTGCCCGGCCTGCGGCGCCGAGCACTACCCGCGCACCGACCCCGCGGTGATCATGGCCGTCACCGACGAGGAGGACCGCATCCTCCTCGGCCGTCAGGTCCACTGGCCCGAGGGCCGCTTCTCGACGCTCGCCGGTTTCGTCGAGCCCGGCGAGTCCATCGAACAGTCGGTGCGCCGCGAGGTGTTCGAGGAGGCCGGCATCCTCGTCGGACACGTCGAGTACGTCGCCAGCCAGCCCTGGCCGTTCCCGTCCAGCCTCATGCTCGGTTTCATGGCCCGCGCGGCCTCTACTGACATCGAGGTCGACGGCGACGAGATCCACGAGGCCCGCTGGTTCTCCCGCGAGGAGCTGCGCGCGGGCTTCGAATCAGGCGAGGTCCTCCCGCCGTACGGCATCTCGATCGCGGCCCGCCTGATCGAACTCTGGTACGGCAAGCCGCTCCCGAAGCCGAACAGCGCGGTCTGACGTATGCGAAGACCCCCGCACGGCCGCCGGGCCGGTCGGGGGTCGGGGACACGCGGGTCAGGCGCCGAGGGCCTGCTTCACCTGCGCGAGGCTCGGGTTCGTCATCACGACCTCGGGGCCGTCGTTGGAGGGAATCACCAGCACCGTGGGAACCGTCTGGTTGCCGCCGTTCGCCTTCTCCACGAACGCTGCGGAGTCCGGGTCCTGCTCGATGTTGATCTCGTTGTACGCGATGCCCTCGCGGTCCATCTGGCTCTTCAGCCGACGGCAGTAGCCGCACCACGTGGTGCTGTACATCGTCACAGTGCCCGGCATGTCTCTCGCGCTCCTCAGCAGTTCGGGGGACGGGTGCTCGCTGTGGTGGAACGTACGCGATCCTGCCGCCATTCCCGAGGGGGGTACCCGGGAAGTATCCGAGGGAAACGCCTGCCGCATTAGTACGACTGCAAGGGGGTGCCTGTGGACAACCGGCTCACCTGTCTCCGGCGACCTGGCAGCATGGCGGGGTGACAGCAGCAACGCACTCCACGCTCTTCCCGCAGGTTCCGGACTCGGCCGACGCGGTGCTCGACGGACTCGATCCAGAGCAGCGCGAAGTGGCCACCGCCCTGCACGGTCCGGTGTGCGTGCTGGCAGGCGCAGGCACGGGAAAGACACGGGCGATCACCCACCGCATCGCCTACGGCGTGCGCGCCGGGATCCTCCAGCCCTCCAGCGTGCTCGCCGTCACCTTCACCGCTCGTGCCGCAGGTGAGATGCGCGGGCGGCTGCGCCAGCTCGGCGCGGGCGGAGTCCAGGCGCGCACCTTCCACTCGGCCGCGCTGCGCCAGCTCCAGTACTTCTGGCCGAAGGCTGTCGGCGGCTCCATGCCCCGCCTCGTCGACCGCAAGATCCAGCTCGTCGCCGATGCCGCGGCCGCCTGCCGCATCCGCCTCGACCGGGGCGAACTGCGGGACGTCACCGCCGAGATCGAATGGTCCAAGGTCACCCAGACCGTCCCTGCCGACTACGCGCCCTCCGTCGCCAAGTCCGGCCGCGTAGCCCCCCGCGACCCGGCCGAGATCGCCCAGATCTACGCCACCTACGAGGACCTCAAGCGGGACCGCTCCGTCATCGACTTCGAGGACGTCCTGCTGCTCACCGTCGCCGTCCTCCAGGACCGGCGCGACATCGCCGAACAGGTCCGCGCCCAGTACCAGCACTTCGTGGTCGACGAGTACCAGGACGTCAGCCCGCTCCAGCAGCGGCTACTGGAACTGTGGCTCGGGGAGAGGGACAACCTGTGCGTGGTCGGCGACGCCAGCCAGACCATCTACTCGTTCACAGGAGCAACTCCGGATCATCTTCTCGACTTCCGCACCCGCCACCCCGGTGCCACCGTCGTCAAGCTGGTCCGCGACTACCGCTCCACCCCCCAGGTCGTCCACCTCGCCAACGGCCTGCTCGCTCAGGCCCGGGGCCGTGCCGCGGAACACCGCCTGGAACTGATCTCCCAGCGCGACCCGGGACCCGAGCCCGGCTACACCGAGTACGCCGACGAGCCCGCCGAGGCCGAAGGCGCCGCCCGCCGTATCCGCGACCTTGTCGCCGCCGGCGTCCCGGCGGGCGAGATCGCCATCCTGTTCCGGACGAACTCCCAGTCCGAGACGTACGAGCAGGCCCTCGCCGACGCCGGAGTCCCCTACCAGCTGCGCGGCGCCGAACGGTTCTTCGACAGACCCGAGGTGCGCAAGGCGATCAATCAGCTCCGCGCCGCCGCCCGCTTCGGCGGCAACGACTCCCTCCTGGACGATGTCGTCGACCTGCCCTCACAGGTGCGTGCCGTGCTGTCGGGGGAGGGCTGGACGAGCGAGCCGCCCGCGGGCTCCGGGGCCGTCAGAGAGCGCTGGGAGTCGCTGGCCGCACTGGCGCACCTCGCGCAGGACTTCGCCGCGGCGAAACCGGGCGCCACGCTCGCCGACCTCGTCGCCGAACTCGACGAGCGGGCGAACGCGCAGCACGCCCCGACCGTGCAGGGCGTCACCCTCGCCTCCCTCCACTCGGCCAAGGGCCTGGAATGGGACGTCGTCTTCGTCGTCGGAGTCGCCGAGGGCATGATGCCGATCACCTACGCGAAGACGGACGAGCAGATCGAGGAGGAACGCCGCCTCCTCTATGTCGGTGTGACCCGTGCGCGAGAGCGCCTCCATGTCTCCTGGGCCCTCTCCCGCGCCCCCGGAGGCCGCCCGAACCGCCGCCCCAGCCGCTTCCTGGACGGCCTGCGCCCCGGTTCCGTCACCACCGCCCACCGGACGGGCACGGCCGGCCCGGGCGGCATCGAGCGCGGCTTCGGCGGCAGCCCCGGCACGGCCCCGCGCAGGACACAGAGAACCCCGGCCCGCTGCCGGGTCTGCGGGCGCACGCTGACCGACGCGGGCGAGATGAAACTGATGCGCTGCGACGAGTGCCCCTCCGACATGGACGAGGGCCTCTACGAGCGGCTGCGCGAGTGGCGAGCGGACCAGGCGGCGCGCAGTGGCCAGCCCGCCTTCTGCGTCTTCACCGACCGGACCCTGATGGCGATCGCGGAGACCGTCCCGGACGAAGCAGGGGAGTTGGCCCGCATCCCCGGCGTCGGGGTGCGCAAGCTCAACCGGTACGGAGCCGATGTTCTGGCCATCTGTGCTGGTCAGGAAGTTGAGGGGGAGGGCGGGAGTGACTGATTCAAACTCGTCGGAAAAATAGTTTGCGCATGCCCCGGCAATCCCCATAGGTTCTTAGCCACGGGCACGGAGTCTTCTCAGAAGACCTGGATCCGTGCTGTACTTCATAGTCGTATATCCGTTGGACTGGTTCACCCCAGTCCCCCAAGACGCCGAGAGGAGGCGAGTCCAGTGATCAGCATCTACACCAGCTCTGTCAGCGAGGTCAAAATGACCGATCTCTCGGCCGTCTCCCTGTGCATGCTCGGCGTCTCGAACCTGGGCACCGGTCTGTCCGGCATTCCTGCCGTCCGGCCGACGTCCTCCGTGTCTCTCGCGGGTCTCCCTGTCCGCGAGCGCAATGAGCGACCGATCAAGGCACTGGAAGCAGGAGCAGTAAAGGCACAGGCCCCGGTCTATGCCTTCGCGGCCGGTGCCGGATCCCTGAAGCAGACGACGCAGCACCACACGATGTGGGCCTTCCGTGGGCCAGAACCCTGGAGTGATCCAGCCTGATTGATCAGGCCGGCGCCTTCAGGGCCGCGGAACCCCATCCGGGATCCGCGGCCCTTCTGTTTTCCCCGAACGGGGACGACGGAGTGAAGGGGCCTCGGGACAAGAGAAAACCCGCCGGTACCAGCCACACCGGCCCAACAGGGCCGGGACGAACAGACGAGGAAGACGAACCGTGCAACTCGAAGCGCACGCCCCGTCAGTACCGCCTTCCGAAACGATCCCCCCGCCCGGCCTCACGGAGGACTCCACCTTGATCCCGCTCACTGCGCTCACCGCGCTCGACGACGCCATCGAGAACCTCGGCGTACCCGTCCCCTGCCGTTCCTACGACCCGGAGGTCTTCTTCGCCGAGTCGCCGGCCGATGTCGAGTACGCCAAGTCGCTCTGCCGCACCTGCCCGCTGATGGAGGCCTGCCTCGCCGGCGCCAAGGAGCGGCGTGAGCCGTGGGGTGTCTGGGGCGGCGAACTGTTCGTCCAGGGTGTCGTCGTGGCCCGCAAGCGGCCGCGTGGCCGTCCGCGCAAGAACCCGGTCACGGCATGAACATCACAGGAACGATCGACCGCCCCTTCACGCACGACCCCAAGAAGCAGGCCCCGATGACGCCGACCACCAGCGAGCCCGTCGGCTCCGCGACCCCGGACTTCACCACCACCGGTGCGAACGACTCGCGCCAGAACAGGACCCGAGAGATGCAACTCATCCCAGAAGCCCTGGCTCGTGCGCATATGCACGACCGCCTTCAGGAGGCCGAGCGGGAACGCCGCGCGCACCGCGTGGTGACCGCCCGTCGGCTCCAGCGCCGAGCCGAGCGCGCCTCGCTGCGTGCCCGCCGTGCGCTTGCCATGGCGGTCATGCAGTAACGACCACGGCAACTAGGCAGTAACAGCAGTCCCTGCCCGCGGGGGCCGGTCCGTCCGAACCGGCCGGGCCCCCCCGTGCGGTGTTGCCGCCGGACACAAAGGACTAGACACCCTCTGAACACCCCTCACCACATGATCCAACTCGT
>NZ_JBSFDA010000145.1:0-26447 GCF_053593675.1 Streptomyces sp. NPDC002156
CGCAGTTCCCCGCGCCCCTGAAAAGCAGGGGCTGCGCCCCGTGCTTTTCGGCCCGCAGGGCCGGGTCTTCGTCTTTCAGGGGCGCGGGGAACTGCGCGACCAGCCCCCACCGGGCCCGCAGCCAAACGAATCGGGACGGACGGGTCTTTGTCTTTCAGAGGCGCGGGGAACTGCGCGACCAGCCACGACGCACCCTCACCCGCCCGACTACCCTGCACACATGCCCCCTGCCGCCCCCGCCTACCGCCGTCTGAACGTCGAGGAGCGGCGCAGCCAGCTCCTCGAAGCAGCCCTCACCCTCTTCGCCCACCGCACCCCCGAAGAGGTCTCCCTCGACGACGTCGCAGAGGCAGCCGGAGTCTCCCGCCCCCTCGTGTACCGCTACTTCCCCGGCGGCAAGCAGCAGCTGTACGAGGCCGCACTCCGTTCCGCCGCCGAGGAACTCGAACTCTGCTTCGACGAACCCCCGGAGGGCCCCCTCCCCGACCGCCTCTCCCGCGCCCTCGACCGCTACCTCACCTTCGTCGACGAGCACGACGCCGGCTTCAGCGCCCTCCTCCAGGGCGGCAGCGTCGTCGAGACGTCCCGTACGACGGCCATAGTGGACCGGGTCCGCCGTACCGCCGCGGAGCACATCCTCAGCCATCTCGGGGTGACAGACCCCGGCCCCCGGCTCCGGATGACCGTACGGATGTGGATCACCGCGGTCGAGGCGGCCTCGCTGATCTGGCTGGACGAGGACAAGGAACCGCCGGTGGACGAACTGCGCGACTGGCTGGTGGAACAGTTCACGGCGGTGCTGACGGTGACGGCCGGCCGCGACCCGCAGACCGCCGCCGTCGTACGCGACGCCCTGGGCGCGGATACCGGAAACTGATCCCGTGAAGAGCCAAGACACCGCCTTCGAGGGCGGCCCCCTGGACGGCCGTGTGCTGCCCATCCTGCTCGGGCCGACCGGCCACCCCCCGAAGACGTACAAGGTCCCGGTCCCGGACACGGCCGGCGGCCCGCCCACCGTGCTGGTCTACCGGCGCGTGCCCAAGGGACGGCCGGGAAAACTGGGTCTGCACCCGGGCTGGAAGTACGAGTACGACCCGGAGGGAAAGCCGGCCGACGGCAAGCTGCGCTGGCCGTGGTCGAAACCGGCCGCCGGACCGGTTCCAGGCGCCACGCCGCAGGGCAAGCCGGAAGACACCGACGGGTGACGAGGTTGGGCCGAACCGCGCACGCTCGCCGCGCGGACCTCGCGCCCGCGTCACAAGCTCGCGGTGCGGAGCGGAAGGGCTGCCCCGCACCGGAGGTGATGACGTGTCAGGAAGGCTTCTGCGTCTGGTCTGTACGGCGGCGATGGCAGCCGGCACACTCCTCGCACCGGTCCCAGCACTGGCCGTACCGGCCCCGAGCCCGTCAGCGACCGACTCCCCCGTCGAGCCCGCCCCCGGCAACGGGTCCCCCTCCGAACCCGCCCCGGCGACGGACTCCTCCGCCGAGCCCTACCCGGCGACCGACCCCCCGACCGAGCCCTCCGCCGAGCCTTACCCGGCAATCGGCTCCCCGACCGAGCCCCTCACCGAGCCCGCCCCCGGCGACGACCCCTCCGTCGCCGACCTCCTGACGGACCTTCAGCAGCTGTACCGCGAGGCCGAGCAGGCCACCCACACCTACGACGCCACCGCCGAGCGCCTGAAGCGCCAGCGCGCCGAGGTGCGGCGGCTCGACCGGCAGCTCGTGCGGGCCCGGCTCGCTCTGCACGAACGGCGCGGTGCCCTCGGCCGGCTCGCCCGGCAGCAGTACCAGAACAGCACCGACATCTCCCCGTACGTGCAGCTGCTGCTGGCCCGCGATCCGCAGCACGCCCTCGAACAGGGCCATGTGATCCGCCAGTTGGCGCTGGAACGGGCCGAGACGGTGGGCCGGCTGGTCGGCGGCGAGCGGCGCACCGGCGGTCTGGCGCGGGCCGCACGTGCTGCCCTGGACGAGCAACTCACCCTCGCCGAACGGCAGAAGCGCGACCGGGACGCCGTACGGGAACGGCTCAGGGAGGTCGAGGAGCTCCTCGCCTCGCTCACCACCGAACAGCTCGGCGAACTGGCCGAGTTGGAGCGCGGCGGCGAAGTCACCGAGGAGCAGCGGGAGTTCGTCACCTCCGGTGCCCTCAGCGCCGGACGGAAGCCGTCCCAGGACGGTGAGCAGGCCCTGCGGCACGCGGTGGCCCAGCTCGGGAAGCCGTACGAGTGGGGCGCGGAGGGGCCGACGTCGTTCGACTGCTCGGGGCTGACCTCGCAGGCCTGGGAGAAGGCGGGGCGGCCCATCCCCCGGACCAGCCAGGAGCAGTGGGCGCGGCTGCCGCACATCCCGCTGGCCGAGCTGCGCCCCGGTGACCTGGTCGTCTACTTCCCCGGGGCGACGCACGTCGCTCTGTATCTCGGGGACGGCATGGTCGTACAGGCGCCACGACCGGGGGCCAGGATCAAGGTGTCGCCGCTCTCGGCCAACCCGGTGCTGGGCGCCGTACGACCAGACCCGGACGGGGAACCCCTGCGGCGCTACACACCGCCGAAGCTCCCCGCCGACGCCACGGCGGGCCCGGACGAGGGCTACGACTCGGTCATCGCTCCCGCGACCGAACCCAGGTAGGCGGCCGTCTTGTCCGGCTCGTAGAAGAAGTTCTCGAAGTCCGCCGGATCGTTGAACGCGTTGGCGAAGCGGTCGGCGACCGGCGGCAACTGCCCTGCCGCGCCGATGAGGTTGAGGATGTGCTCCGGCGGCGGGGACAGCATCGCGTTGGTCCACTTGGTGACGTGCTGGGCGGTGTCCCAGTAGCGGTCGAAGGTGGCCCGCATCCAGGTCTCGTCGAACTCCTTCTCGCCCTGTTCGAGGATCGAGGCGAGATACGAAGCCGCGCACTTCGAGGCCGAGTTGGAGCCCTGGCCGGTGATCGGGTCGTTCGCCACGACCACGTCGGCCACGCCGAGGACCAGGCCGCCGCCGGGGAGGCGGCCGACCGGGTTACGGACGGTGGGGGCGTAGCGGCCGGCCAACGTGCCGCCCGCGTCGGTGAGTTCGGCCTTGGTGGCCCGCGCGTACTCCCACGGCGTGAACCGCTCCATGAGTTCCAGGGTCAGGGAGAGGTGTTCGGCGGGGTCGCGGACGCCGTTGAAGACGTCGAGCGGGCCGCCGGGTATGCCCTCCCAGAACAGGATGTCGGCGCGGCCCGAGGTGGTGAGCGTCGGCATGACGAACAGCTCGCCGACACCCGGGACCAGGTTGCAGCGGACGCCGTCGTACTCGGGGTGCTCCGGGCGCGGGCCGAGGCCGTGGACGTAGGCGACGGCCAGCGCGCGCTGCGGCTCGCGGTACGGGGAGCGCTCCGGGTCGCGGGCGAACATCGACACCAGCTCGCCCTTGCCCGCCGAGACGAGGACCAGGTCGTACGTACGGGAGAAGTAGTCGAGGTCGCCGACCGCCGCGCCGTGGATGACGAGTTGGCCGCCGCGCTGGGCGAACGTCTCCATCCAGCCGGCCATCTTCACGCGCTGGTCGACGGACTGGGCGTAGCCGTCGAGCTTGCCGATCCAGTCGATCGCGCGCTGGGTCGGGCCCGGGTCGTGCGAGCCGGGGGCGGCGACCGAGACGCCGAGTCCTTCGATCTTCGGGGCCTGGGACTCCCAGAAGTTCAGCTGGAGATCGCGCTCGTGCTGGAGGGCGGTGTGGAACATGCACTGCGTCGACATGACCCGGCCGGACCGGATCTCGTCCGAGGTCCGGTTGGACATCAGGGTGACCTCGTAGCCGTGCGACTGGAGGCCGAGGGCTATCTGGAGTCCGGCCTGACCGGCTCCGACGACGAGTATCTTCCGCATACGGTCTGGTCTCTCCCCTTGTCGCAGTTACTCGGGACTGACGTCCAACGCGTGGCCCACCAGGGCGAGCAGGGTCTCGATCACCGGGATGCGGCGCCGCGCATCCATGATCATGACAGGTATGTGCGGCGGCACGGTGAGCGCCTCCCGCACGTCCTCCGGGTCGAACTCGGCGCTGCCGTCGAAGTGGTTGACGGCCACGACGTACGGCAGCCCGCAGCTCTCGAAGTAGTCGAGTGCCGGGAAGCACTCCTTCAGCCGCCGGGTGTCGGCCAGCACGACCGCGCCGATCGCGCCGCGCACCAGGTCGTCCCACATGAACCAGAACCGCTGCTGGCCCGGCGTACCGAAGAGGTAGAGCACCAGGTCGTCGTCGAGCGTGATGCGGCCGTAGTCCATGGCGACGGTCGTCGTCCGCTTGTCCGGGGTCGCGGTGAGGTCGTCGGTGTCCTCGCTCGCCTCGGTCATCAGCGCCTCCGTCTGGAGGGGCTCGATCTCCGAGATGGTGCCGACCATCGTGGTCTTGCCGACGCCGAAGCCGCCCGCGATCACGATCTTCGTGGCGATCGGCGCCCGGGTGCGGTCCTCCTGCCAGGGCCGCAACTCCTCCTCGCCGGGGCGGACTTGCTCACCGGGCCGGACTTGGAGAAGCGGGGAGACGCCACGGGCGACGTCAGAGACGACGGAGTCCACTCAGCACCCTTTCCAGCAGCGCGCGGTCCGGCTGCCCCGGCCCGTGACCGGTTCCGTACACACGGATCTTTCCCTGGTCCGCGAGATCGCTGAGGAGCACACGGACCACGCCCAGCGGCATCGTCAGCAGCGCGGCGATCTCGGCCACCGTACGCATCCGGCGGCACAGTTCGACGATGGCCCTCATCTCCGGCATGACCCGGGTGCTGAGGGAACCATTCTCCAACTCCTTGCGCTCCTCGGGCGCTTCGATCGCGGCGACGAAGGTCTCGACGAGGAGGACGTGTCCGAAGCGGGTCCGGCCACCGGTCAGCGAGTACGGGCGTACCCGGGCCGGTTTGCGGTCGCCGCCACGGACGGGAAGCCTGGGCGCGTCAGCGGTGCCGCTCACTTGGCGACCTCCGCCGAACGGTCCGGCACGGTTCTGACGGCCATCGGACGGACCGCCGTGGGCTCCTTGTCCGGGGCCCCGCGTTCGATCGACTCCCTTAGCTCACTGCGGAGTTCGGGGGTCAGGACATGGCCGGCGCGGCCCACGAAGAGCGCCATATGGTACGCCACCACGCTCATGTCGCAGTCCGGGGAGCCGTGCACACCGAGCAGCGAGCCGTCGCTGATCGACATCACGAAGAGGCTGCCGTCCTCCATCGCGACCATGGTCTGCTTGACGCCGCCGTAGTCCATCAGCTTGGCGGCGCCGATGGTGAGGCTGCCGATGCCGGAGACGATGGTGGCGAGGTCGGCGGCGGAGCCCTTGGGGCCGGTCGGCTGGTCGGGCCGACGTTCCGCGTTCCTGTCTGGGTCGGACGAGAGCAGGAGCAGCCCGTCCGAGGAGACCACCGCGACCGACGTCAGTCCCGGCACCTCCTCGACGAGATTGGTCAGCAGCCAGTGCAGGTTGCGGGCTTCACTACTCAGGCCGAAGGTACTGGGCGCGGTCAACTGCTTGCCTCCTCGACTGTTCCCCCCGTGGATTCTTCGGCGTGTGCGGGCTGTGCCGTACGTGCCGGTTGTTCCGTCTGCTCCGCGATCTCCGCCTCCACGTCACGGCGTCCGTCGCGGGCACCCCGGTGGAACCCGCCGAGCCTGCGGCGCAGGGCGTCGGCGTCGACGGATCCGATCCGTGGTCTCGGCGGCGCGGCGGGCGCGGTGATCTTCGGGGTCCGCTTGGGCAGGCCCTTGTCGGTGAGCGGCTCGTCCTCGACGCGTTCATGCGCGTCGGGGCCGATGGCGTAGGGGTCCGGAGCGGTACTGCCGGTGTCGGGAGCCGTGGGGACGGTCGGCTCGGGGGTGTCCTCGGCCGGGGGTTCCGGCACGAGCAGTTCCATGGTGATCTCGGAGGCGGGGAGGTCCTCGGGGACGGAAGCGGTAACGGTGTCGGGGACGGGAGCGGGGTCGGGTTCCGGAGCTGACGGCTCGGCCGCGGCGAGCGGGGCCGCATCCATGTCCTCGTCCGTGTCCTGGTCCTGGTCCTGGTCCTGGTCCTGGTCCGTTTCCGCGTCCGCCTCGGCGTCGGCCTCCGCGTTTCGTACGGCGCGCTCCGCCAGGGCGATCATCGGATCCGGTGCGTCGGCCGTGAGCGGGTCGCCGACGGGCTCCTCGCCCGCTTCGTCGGCCTGGACCTCCTCCGGGTCCTCGGCCTCCGAACGCCCTTGCAGCACATTGGAGTTGACCTCGGCGTCGGCGCCCGGGAAGGTCAGCGTGCCGCCACCGAGCGTCGAGTTGGCCGAGGGTGATACGGCCGCGGGATCCTGGGCCAGCAGGGCCTTCGGCAGGACGACGACCGCCGCGATCCCGCCCTGCTTCTGCTCCCGCAACTGCACGCGCACACCGTGCCGGTGGGCGAGCCGCGCCACGACGTACAGCCCGAGCCCGATGCCGTCACCGTCCTCGTCGCCCTCGTCGCCGGACTCGTACGGGGCGTCCGGATCGAAGTCGGCCAGGCGGGAGTTGAGGCGGACGAGGCGGTCGGCGGTCATGCCGATGCCCTCGTCCTGGACGGAGAGCATGATGTCGCCGCTCTCCAGGAGCCAGCCCGAGATCTCCACCGGCAGCTCCGGCGGGGTGAACGAGGTGGCGTTCTCCAGGAGTTCGGCCAGCAGATGGCTGACGTCGTCGGCGACGAACCCGGCGAGATGCACGTGGGGCGGCAGCGCGGAGATGCGCACACGCTCGTACCGCTCGATCTCGCTCACGGCGGCGCGCACGACGTCGACGAGCGGGACGGGACCCGCGTGCTGGTGGCCGTGTTCGGCGCCGGCGAGGACCAGGAGGTTCTCGCTGTGGCGACGCATGACGGTGGCGAAGTGGTCGAGCTTGAAGAGGGTGGCGAGCCGGTCCGGGTCCTGCTCGCGCTCCTCCAGGCCCTCGATGACGGCGAGTTGGCGCTCGACCAGGCCCAGGGTGCGCAGCGCGAGGTTCACGAAGGTGCCGTGGATGTTCTGCCGGGTGCGGGCCAACTGGGTTGCCGCGTCGGCGAGTTCGGTGCGCAGCTCCTCGCGGGCGTCGGCCATCTTCTGGCGCTGGCCGACCAGGTGCTTGCGGTCGGACTCCAGGGTGGCGATGCGCTCGTGGACGGCGAGGGCGCGGGCGTGCAGGGTGTTGACGGACCGGACGACCTGGGCGAACTCGTCGTTGCGGCCGGTGAACTTGACCGGTTCCTCGGCGAGCGGGTCGGCGGCCTCGGCGAGCCGGGCGGTACCCCGGCGCAGCACGGAGAGCGGGCGGGTGAGGGTGCGGGCCATGGCGGTCGCGATACCCACGGAGATCAGGAGGAGGGCGCCGAGGGCGGCGATCCGGATCTCCAGCTCGGTGACGTCGTCGTCCCGGAGCTTGATGAGCGCCTTGGTGCGGCGCTCGTAGAGGGAGGCCTCGACCCCGCGCATCAGCTCGACGCGGGCGGAGAGGGCCGAGTCCACGCCGCTGAGGCCGGTGGCGAGTTCGCGCGTGGACAGCGTGGGCTGGTCGGTGAGCGAGGCGAGGTACTTGTCGGCGGTGTCGACCTCGGGTCCGGTGACCGTGGAGTCGTAGCTGCCGACGGCGGTCTCGGGGGCCGTCTCGCGGAAGTCGAGGATCGCCGCGTCCGAGCGCAGGCGGGCCTGCTGGGCGGCGGTGGTGAGCGCGTTCCGCGCCTTGGTGTTCGCCGGTGAGGTGACGGTCTCTCGGGAGGACAGCCCGGTGACCGGGTCGTACACGTTCTCGGTGGAGGTCGGCACGCTCAGCGCGGCGAGGAGGAGGCCCCGGGCGGCGGCGGCCTGCTGGACGGCGGAGTCGAGTTCGGCGAGGGCGTACGCGCCGGCGCCCGCGCGGGGCGGCTGGTTCTCGGCGAGCTGGTCGGCGAGGCGGTGCAGCCCGGCGATGGCGGCGGAGTACGTCTCGTGGGCCTGGAGGGCGGTGCTCTTGCCGGTGAGCGCCTCCCGGCGCAGCGTCGCGATCTCGTCCAGGTCCTCGCGCAGCGCGGCCGGGGTGTCGGGGTTCGCGCGCAGATCGCCGACCTGGCGGTCGACGCGGGCGCCGCGCTGCTCGGAGGGAGCCTTCGCCTTGGCGCGGCCGGCCGCGATGTAGACGGTGACCTCGTCGCGTTCGTCGGCGAGCGAGTGGGCGAGGGTCAGCGCGTCCTGGGTCTGTGCCGCGAGGGTCACCAGGTCCTGGGAGTCGTGGAGCTGGGAGGAGGCTGCGATGAGGGACGGGGAGCCTGCCCCGGCGATCGCGGCGGCCACGACGGCGACGGCCACGATGAGCCGGTTTCGGACGTGGGCGGGGCGTCCCCGGCCCGCGGGATCGGTCGGGGCGTCACCGGTAGCGCCCCCTGCGGGAGCTGTCTGCCTGCCTGTGCGCCGAGGCCGCGTCTTCTGCACCGTCGCTCGCATTCCTGACTCGTGTGCCCATGGGCCCGGGTGACGATGCGTCCGGACCCGAATGACGATCCGTCAACTGGATGGCCGCCCGGATGGTTCTGGCCTGCCGCTCACCCGGTACGGTTCCGGTTCTCCGGCACGGTCCGGCTCCCGACCCTCCCATGCCGGTGGGCAGGGAGCGCGCGTCACCTGACCCGCCACTCAAAGGAGTGAACATCAAGGAGTCAACATCGGCGGGGAGTTGGCGGCAAGTTCCTCTGGCCTGTGCTCCCACCGTGCCCGGCGGGCCGGTTGGACGTGGGCGGCGGGCTTTGACATTATCCGCCACCACGTCTTCACGGAGTAGATCATTCCCGCCCAAACCAGGCGTCTGACCAGGGGCTACCCGGTGTTTCGGCAACTGTTGCCAGCCTTTTGAGAACGTTGTGAAGGCCTCGTGCAGACTGGCCGGATGCGCACTGAACTCGCCACGGAGCCCGGTGATCCGGCCCGCCCCAATGAGGACTTCGCCGCGATCGGACTTCCCGCCTCCGGGCAGGGCGGTTCGCTCGTGCTCCTGGACGGGGTGACTCCCCCCAGGTCCGGCACGGGCTGTCTGCATTCCGTCCCCTGGTACACGGCCCGGCTCGGCGGCGCACTGACCGAACTGTCGGTTTCGCGGCGGGATATGCCCCTCCAGGACGTGCTGGCGGCGGCCATCTCTCGTACCGCCGCGGCCCATGCGCAAACCTGTGACCTTTCTCACCCCCGTACGCCCCAGGCGACCGTGGTCCTGGCCCGCTGGTCCCTGGACGTCGTGGAGCATCTGGTGCTGTCCGACTCGGCCCTGCTGACCGAGTCCCCGGACGGCTCGGTCACCGCTCACCTGGACGACCGGCTGTCCCGTGTCCCCCGTGCGTCCCTGGCCACGGACGCGATCGCCGACGCGACGGTACGCAACAAGGAGGGCGGCTTCTTCACGGCGGCGGCCGATCCGGCGGTGGCGTCCCGCGCGGTGTCGGGCACCCTCCCGCGCGCGGAGGTGCGCGCCCTGGCAGCCCTGACGGACGGCGCGACCCGCTGGGTGGAGAAGTTCGCCGAGGGCGACTGGACGGCCTGCTTCACCGCCGTACGCAAGGAGGGCCCGCAGGCGCTGCTGAACCGCGTACGGGAACTGGAGCGGGCGGACGCGGACGCGGGCCGGCCGCGCCTGCGCCGCAGCAAGACGCACGACGACGCGACGGTGGTGTACGTGGAGCCGTGAACCAGGTGATCGAGGAGGGGCCCTACCTCTCCATGCCGAGGTTCAGCTGATGCAGCAGCCGGGCCAGTTCGGCCACCTCGGTGCGGTCCCAGGCGGCCATCTCCCGCACATACCGCGCGCGTCGCGCCTCCCGTACGGCGCGGAAGCGGACGCTGCCCTCGTCGGTGAGGTGGACCAGCCAGGCGCGGCCGTCGGCGGGGTCCGGTTCGCGAGCGATGAGGCCCAGCTCCTCCATGGCGCGCAGCTGGCGGGACATGGTGGCCTTGCCGACGCCGATGTAGGCCGCGAGTTCGGTGGCCCGCTGGCGCCCGCACTCGTCCAGCCGCACCAGCAGGCCGTACGCCGACGGCTCCAGCTCGGGATGGACCTCGCGGGCCATCTCCCCGGAGTTGGCCCGGGCGCGCCGCAGGAACACGGTCAACTCACGTTCCAGGGCGAGGAATTCCCGCTCGACCCCGGGTCCGGGCGTCGTGGACTCGACTCGCTGTCCGCCGAGGTTCCCCTCGCCGTTCACGTCCTCGTGCACGTCAGCACTCCTGATCCGGTCTCGCCGCTCTGAAGGTGTCCGTCGAACGCGGCCATTGCCGCAGCTCGGACAGTATTCGGCAAGTATTTCGCAGGCCAGGACCGCCGACGTCACCCAGGCCCCTGTCCGGCGTACGGGAAGGCCCGGACCCCTTGCGGGACCCGGGCCTTCACCGACCGGCAGCGTCCGTCACGCCGCTGCCGGAACCCTCACCTCCGCCGGGTTCTCCGCCGGGGTGAGCGCCAGTTCGAGGACCTGGCGGACGTCCGTGACGGCGTGGACGTCGAGCTTCTCCAGGACCTCGGCCGGGACGTCGTCCAGGTCGGCCTCGTTGCGCTTCGGGATGATCACGGTGGTGACGCCTGCCCGGTGCGCGGCGAGCAGCTTCTGCTTCACACCGCCGATGGGCAGCACCCGGCCGGTCAGCGAGACCTCGCCGGTCATGGCGACGTCCGTTCGGACGAGCCGTCCGCTGAGCAGCGAGGCGAGGGCGGTCGTCATGGTGACGCCCGCGCTCGGACCGTCCTTGGGCACAGCACCCGCCGGGAAGTGGATGTGCACGCCCCGGTCCTTCAGGTCGCCCACGGGCAGTTCCAGTTCGGCTCCGTGCGAGCGCAGGAAGGAGAGCGCGATCTGCGCGGACTCCTTCATCACGTCACCCAGCTGCCCGGTGAGCGTGAGCCCCGCAGCCCCCGTCTCCGGATCGGCGAGCGAGGCCTCGACGTAGAGGACATCGCCCCCGGCGCCGGTGACAGCGAGCCCGGTGGCGACACCGGGTACGGCCGTACGCCGCTCGGCCGGGTCCTGGGCGGACTCGGGCACGTGATGGGGACGCCCGATGAGCGACCGCAGATCACCTTCGGTGACGGTGAACGGCAGCTTCCGTTCCCCGAGTTCGTGCTGTGCGGCGACCTTGCGCAGCAGCCGCGCGATGGACCGCTCCAGGTTCCGGACCCCGGCCTCCCGGGTGTACTCGCCGGCGAGCTTGCGCAACGCGCTCTCGTCGAGGGCGACTTCGGTGCCCTCCAGTCCGGCCCGCTCCAACTGCCGGGGCAGCAGGTGGTCCCGGGCGATGACGACCTTCTCATCCTCCGTGTAGCCGTCCAGCCGGACCAGCTCCATCCGGTCGAGCAGCGCCTCCGGAATGGCTTCGAGCACGTTGGCCGTGGCAAGGAACACCACGTCACTCAGATCGAGTTCGACTTCGAGGTAGTGGTCGCGGAAAGTGTGGTTCTGCGCCGGGTCGAGGACTTCGAGCAGGGCCGCGGCGGGGTCGCCCCGGAAGTCGGAGCCGACCTTGTCGATCTCGTCGAGGAGAACGACGGGGTTCATCGACCCGGCCTCCTTGATGGCCCGCACGATCCGCCCGGGCAGCGCGCCGACGTACGTACGCCGATGCCCACGGATCTCGGCCTCGTCCCTGACCCCACCCAGTGCCACCCGGACGAACTTCCGCCCCATGGCGTGCGCGACGGACTCCCCGAGGCTGGTCTTGCCGACACCGGGCGGGCCGACGAGGGCCAGCACAGCGCCGCCACGACGCCCGCCGACAACCCCGAGCCCACGCTGGGCCCGCCGCTTGCGCACGGCGAGGTACTCGGTGATGCGCTCCTTCACGTCTTCCAGCCCCGCGTGCTCGGCGTCGAGCACGGCCTGGGCGCCCTGGATGTCGTACGAGTCCTCGGTCCGCTCGTTCCACGGCAGTTCGAGCACGGTGTCGAGCCAGGTCCGGATCCAGCCGCCCTCGGGCGACTGCTCGGAGGACCGCTCCAGCTTGTCGACCTCCTTGAGCGCGGCCTCGCGCACGTTCTCCGGCAGATCGGCGGCCTCGACGCGGGCCCGGTAGTCGTCGGACTCCTCGCCGTCCTGCTCGCCGTTGATCTCCCGCAGTTCCTTGCGTACGGCTTCCAGCTGCTTGCGCAGCAGGAACTCCCGCTGCTGCTTGTCGACGCCCTCCTGGACGTCCTTCGCGATGGTCTCGGCGACGTCCTGCTCGGCGAGGTGGTCGCGCAACTGCTGGGTGGCGAGCTTCAGCCGGGCCACCGGGTCGGCGGTCTCCAGGAGTTCGATCTTCTGGTCGGTGCTGAGGAAGGGCGAGTAACCGGAGTTGTCGGCAAGGGCGGAGACGTCGTCGATGGCCTGCACCCGGTCGACGACCTGCCAGGCGGCGCGCTTGCGCAGCCAGGAGGTGGCAAGTGCCTTGTATTCCTTGACAAGTTCGGTGACATGACCGGGCAGCGGGTCGGGAACGGTCTCGTCGACCCGAGTCCCCTCGACCCACAGCGCGGCTCCCGGCCCGGTGGTCCCGGCGCCGATCCGCACGCGCCCCCGGGCCCGGATGAGGGCACCCGGATCCCCGTCGGCCAGCCGGCCGACCTGCTCCACAGTGCCGATGACACCGGTACTCGGGTACGCCCCGTCGATCCGCGGCACGAGCAGCACCCGAGGCTTCCCGGGCTCGGTGCGCGCGGCGGCCTGCGCGGCCTCCACGGCGGCCCGCACATCGGCGTCGTTCAGATCGAGCGGAACCACCATTCCGGGCAGCACGACCTCGTCGTCGAGCGGCAGCACAGGCAGAGTGAGCGGTGTGGACGTCGAAGCCATGATCTCCCCTTCGGCAGTCAAGTTGAGCTATGCCGACTCAATGCTTGGGAGCGATCGATTGTTCCCCGGGGCGTGTTCGCCGTGAGCGATCACCTCTGCCACCACGGCCGATCACTCGCCTAAAGTCAGCCAAGTAACGCTCACAATCGCATATCAACTATTACACAGGGAGCAGACGTGGACGGAATCGTGCGGACCTGGGTGGACGGCTGGGTCGTCTCGCGCGGGGCGTCGCCGCCACTGGTCGAGCCCTGGGGATACACGATCGACGTCGGCACGGCCGAGCACGTCACCCGGCACGTCCTCGACGCGGTGAACGACGCCGTCGAGGAACGGACCGTCCGCAAGGTGGCCGACGCGGTGACCGGGACGGGCGTGGCTCTCAAGGTGTTCGACGACCCGGCGACGGTCGGCGGCTGGCTCGGCGAGGGCTGGCGGACCGACCCCGAGCCGGGCTACCTGATGTCGGTCGCCCTGACGCCCACGGAGGCACCCCCCGTCCCCGAGGGCTACCGCGTACGCGTCTGGACGCGCGGCGGCGTGACCCGCGTGATGCTCGCGGCACCCGACGGCTCCTGGGCGGCCCGCGGCCAGATCGCCCCGACGGGCAGAACGGCGGTCGTCGACCAGGTGGAGACCTCCCCCGCACACCGCCGCCGTGGCCTCGGCTCCTTCGTCATGCGGACGCTCGCGCGGGAGGCCGTCGCCCAGGGCGCGGAGAGAGGCGTACTGGCCGGAACACCGGACGGACGGGCGCTGTACGAGGCACTGGGCTGGCGGGTGGAGGCGCCGCTGACGAACGCGAAGCTCACGGCGCCGGGCACATCCACGTGCCGTCCGACAGGGCGGCCAGGACACGGCGCTTGATCTCGGCACGCTGCGGGCTACTGACGAGGGACAGGGGCAGGTGGCCGACGTGTTCCTCGTACGGGCGCAGCTCGGCGCGGATGAAGGCGTACTCGGACGGATGCGCTTCGACGAGGAGTCGGTCTGCCTCCGTCCTGGCCTCGGACACCGCCAGCGCGTACGGGCTTTCGAGTTCCCGTTCATGCAGGGCCTGGGTGAGCTGCCGGATGTACCGCTTGTACTCGATGCGCCGCTGTTGGACGGCCGCGAGGAAACGCCGGGCGTTGAGCACCGCGACCGCTTCCGCCTCGGGAAGGGTGTAGACGTCGTCGGGGAGGGCGCCCAGCGCGTGCGGTGTCTCCGTGCGGGCCCGTTCCGCGACCGTCGCGCCCAGCTCACGCAGGGCGTTCTCCCACCGTTTCAGCATCAGCGGATGACGCAGCGCCATGTCGCGTTCGTCCTGCTCCTTGGCGTCCTCGGCGGCGGCCAGCCGCACGGTGGTGTCACTGGCGGCGAGCAGTGCGTCGACCCGCGGGGAGCGCGGCGCGGAGATCCGGCCGTGGGCGACGGCGTACGCGATCTCGTCGTGCACGTCACTGAACGCGGGCGGCTCCGCCGCATCACTGAGGTGCCGCCGGGCGCGCTCCCGCTGGACGAGGTCGGTGTACTCGTCCGGGAACACGTGCCGCAACCAGGCCTGAGCCGTGACCTGGGAGTTCGTGCCGTTCTTGCGCTCACGGCTGTTGTGGAAGTCGTTGCGCCGCAGCTTCTTGACCAGGATGGCGGCCTCGTGGGCGCGCTGGCGGACCCGGCCCAGCCGGTGCTCGGTGACCTCCAGGCGGGGGTCGCCGGTGTAGCGCATCCGCTCGGTGGCGACCTGGAGTTCTCCGCCGGCGCACAGCAGGGCGTCCTGCCAGTCCAGCCGCCATTCCGCCTTGCGCAGCAGTCGGCCGGTGCGGGGCGGGAGGAACCGCCCGTGGACGGCTTCCGCGACGGCCACGGTCACGAGGTTGTCGAAACTCTCGGCGATCAGCTCGACGAGCCGTTCCGTAGGCACCCGCTCGACATCCGCGAGGCGCAGCCTCTCCCCCACACCGGCCCTCTCCGCAAGCACCGACATCCCCTGGGACCGCGAACGCGTCGGTCTCCCACTTGCGGGCAGGCTATCCGAATTCAGGTAATCAGACGGTGACTTTCCGTGATTTCCCGAAGTCGACGCTCCGCCCGGCCCGCCATCGCCGCATCCAGGGCCAGGTGGCGACCCCGATGGCCAGCGCCATCACATGCCCCCAGTTGGTCATCGGATCCGTGTACGCGACGAGGTCCTGCACGAGCATCCCGCCGAACACCACCAGCACCGGCCACCCCAGCCAGGGCCGCAGCAGCCCCGCCAGAGCGCCCACGCTCGCCGCGACCCCGAAGCTGATCCCGTAGTCGAGCCGGTGCAGCGAGGTCTCCGGCAGCCACCCCACCAGCACGCCGAGCCCCACAGGGACCTCGGTCGCGAGGGTGGCCAGCACATGCCCGAGGGCGAACACCCCGGCGGTACGCAGCCCGCCGATCCGCCGCTCCAGCGCAGTGAGGACCAGCAGGAAGACAACGGCGTACGCCGACGTCACGCCGCCCACGACCCACAGCGCGCTGGTGACCAGCACGAACACCGGCATCCGCACGAGGTGGGCGACATCCGTGCTGGAGCCCTGATGGAGGACGTGCACGAGGGCCGGGTCGGCGTGCTCGGCGACGAATGACGTGACAAGGAGAACCGCGGCGAAGGCGAAGGTGAACGGGGTTCCGGTGGGGGTGGGGAGGAGATGCCAGGGGCGGAAGGCCCGCCTGGCCGGAGCAGCCATGGGCCGCGCGGACATGGTCTCCGCCGGTCCCCGCTGTCTCGGCATGGCGTCCAGCAGCCGTACGCCCTCCGCGACGGGCACGTCCGAGGGCGCCGGCGAATCCGGCGTCATGTCACCCTTCGTATCGACCCGTTCCACGGTGAGGCGCTCCTTCCGTTTCGCCCCAGCCTTCGCCCCGACGCACGCCCCTGTCTGTGACCCGCGCCACGCACCGGCCGATTCACAGCAAGCCGATAAGCGCCTCAAAGACTCCTACGCGCGCGGCAGCGGCGGCGTCGCCGTCCGCGCCCCGTGCCCGGCGAGGTAGAGCCTCAGGGCGCACTGGTCCTCCGCCTCGACGAACACCTGCTGCCCCCAGTGAGCGCTGAGGCGGTGCGCGACGTCGACCAGGCGACGGCGTTCCTCCGGCGAGTACGCGGGGAAGCGGACCCAGCCCCGGTCGGCGATCCGGTTGCCCAACTCGCTGAACAGCACCGCCCGCGCGCGGTGTTCCTCCTCGTCGGTCAGCGGTGTGGAACCGCCTTCCACGGGCTGCAACCGGACGTTGTACAGGTCTCGGACCACTGGTCGCTCGCAGGTCGCTCGGGGGCTGTTCCGGAGAGACTACCGACACGCCTCGCACATCCCATGGGCGCCGTATATCACCTGGAGTTCACTCCACCGCCCCTGCCAAGATGCCCCCATGACCCGCTTGACCACCTCCTACACCGCCCCCGAGGTCCTGGACCGCCGTGACGGCCCGTACGGCGAAGTCGTGCTGCGGCGGCACGGGGAGTTACTGCAGATCATCGCCAACGGGTGCTTCCTGATGGACACTTCCGACGGCCGGTCCGAGCGCCTCCTCATGGACGTGGCTCTCGACGCCCTCGACCCCGGAACCCCCGCGCCTCACGTCCTCATCGGCGGCCTCGGTGTCGGTTTCTCCCTCGCGCATGCCGCCGACGAACCCCGCTGGGGCCGTATCACCGTCGTCGAACGGGAGGCCGCGATCGTCGAATGGCACCGGGACGGGCCGCTGGCGGCAATCTCGGCCCGCGCTTTCACCGACCCCCGCACCGAGATCGTCGCAGCCGATCTCGTCAGATACGTCAATGAGACCTGCGCCACATTTGACGCGCTGTGTCTCGACATCGACAACGGGCCCGACTGGACCGTCACGGAGGACAACCAGAGCCTGTACTCGCAGGCCGGACTGGCAAGCTGCGCAAGGGTGTTGAGGCCGGGCGGGGTGCTCGCGGTGTGGTCCGCGCAGCCCTCTCCGGAATTCGAGGGAACTCTACGCAATGCCGGGTTCCAGCGGGTGCGTACCGAAGAGGTACCAGTTGCCCGGGGAGTCCCCGACGTTGTACACCTCGCCGTAAGACCTGGATAGCCCTCACGCGGTGACTGCCCGTACTCTGCTCCCCTGACGCCGATCACTGATCCGATCAGGGGGCGTCAATAGCAGTCATGCGCGGACAAGCGCAGCCAAGGAATCACCCCACTGATTCCGGAAAGCACACTTCAGGGGCGGGCGATGGAGCAGACACACACCTCCCAGAACGGCGCGACGGCGACTCCCGGAGCCCAGCGCCGGGTTCTCGTGGTCGAGGACGATCCGACGATCGTCGACGCCATCGCGGCCCGTCTGCGCGCAGAGGGATTTCTCGTGCAGACCGCGGGCGACGGGCCGGCCGCCGTCGACACCGCCGAGGCCTGGCAGCCCGATCTGCTGATCCTCGACATCATGCTGCCCGGGTTCGACGGGCTGGAAGTTTGCAGGCGGGTACAGGCCCAGCGGGCCGTGCCCGTCCTGATGCTCACCGCGCGCGACGACGAGACCGACATGCTGGTCGGGCTCGGGGTCGGCGCCGACGACTACATGACGAAGCCCTTCTCCATGCGGGAGCTGGCCGCACGCGTGCACGTGCTGCTGCGCCGGGTCGAGCGGGCCGCCATCGCCGCGTCGACGCCGCGCTCCGGCATCCTGCGGCTCGGCGAGCTGGAGATCGACCACGCGCAGCGGCGCGTGCGGGTGCGGAGTGAGGACGTGCATCTCACTCCCACCGAGTTCGACCTGCTCGTCTGCCTGGCGAACACCCCGCGGGCCGTGCTCTCGCGCGAGCAGCTGCTCGCCGAGGTGTGGGACTGGGCGGACGCCTCCGGCACCCGGACCGTCGACAGCCACATCAAGGCGCTGCGCCGGAAGATCGGCGCCGAGCGGATCCGTACGGTGCACGGGGTCGGCTACGCACTGGAGACACCGACGCCATGAACCGGGGGCGGCCGGCCGCACGGAGGAGCCCCGGTGAGCCCTGGGGCGGCGCACGTCCGTTCTCGATCAAGACCAAGCTGGGTGCTCTGGTCGTCGTCTCGGTGCTGATCACCACCGGCCTGTCCATGATCGCGGTGCAGACCAAGACGGAGATCCGCTTCATCACGGTCTTCTCGATGATCGCCACACTGCTGATTACGCAGTTCGTGGCCCATTCCCTCACCGCGCCGCTGGACGACATGAACGCGGTGGCCCGCTCCATCTCGCACGGCGACTACACGCGCCGCGTCCGCGAGAACCGCTGGGACGAGCTGGGCGACCTGGCCCAGACGATCAACGTCATGGCGGACGAGCTGGAGGCCCAGGACCGCCAGCGCAAGGAGCTGGTGGCGAACGTCTCGCACGAGCTGCGCACCCCCATCGCGGGGCTGCGCGCCGTGCTGGAGAACGTCGTGGACGGCGTCTCCGCCGCCGACCCCGAGACCATGCGTACGGCGCTCAAGCAGACCGAGCGCCTCGGCCGGCTGGTGGAGACCCTGCTGGACCTCTCCCGGCTCGACAACGGCGTCGTACCGCTGCGCACGCGCCGCTTCGAGGTCTGGCCGTATCTCTCGGGCGTGCTCAAGGAGGCCAACATGGTCGCCTCCACGCGCGCGGGCATCGCGTCGGGCTCCGGCGGTCACACCCGTACGGACGTCCATCTGCACCTCGACGTCAACCCGCCCGAGCTGGTCGCGCACGCCGACCCGGAGCGCCTCCACCAGGTCGTCGCCAACCTGATCGACAACGCGGTCAAGCACAGCCCCGCGCACGGCCGGGTCACGGTGAAGGCGCGGCGCGGGGAGCTGACCGAGTCTCTGGAGCTGGAGATCCTGGACGAGGGTCCCGGCATCCCGCGCTCCGAGTGGCACCGGGTCTTCGAGCGGTTCAACCGCGGCGGCGTCAGCTCACCGCACGGCCCGGGCAGCGACGGCGGTACGGGCCTCGGGCTCGCGATCGCCCGCTGGGCCGTGGATCTGCACGGCGGCCGGATCGGTGTGGCCGAATCCGAGCGAGGATGCCGGATTTTGGTCACCCTTCCGGGAGAGCCGTCCGTACCAAGTTGACGTAAAGTTCGAAGCGGAGCCGCAAGATCCACCTGATGTCCGCGCTGACGGACGCGCGTGGACACGTGTGATTGGTCACAGGCCCGCGCATTTGGTGCGCCCGGTCGACAATCTGGGCATCCCCCTTGTGTCCCTTTCGGACCGGAACCCCGCTTGTTTCCCGCCATTTCACCCCCCGAAACCCGATTCTCAATGTGACTTACACGACGATGAACGGGCCCGGACTGACCTTTCGGCCACGGGGGCGTAGCCTTAATTCCCGCTGTCCATCACCTTGTGAAGCCACCTTGTGAAGCGGAAGAGGGCGGTTGCCGCCGTGTCGCCACAGTCCCCCAGTAACTCATCGAGCATCTCGACCGACGAAGGAGCAGGTAACCCTGCGGCTGCGTTCGGACCCAACGAGTGGCTCGTCGACGAGATCTATCAGCAGTACCTCCAGGATCCGAACTCCGTAGACCGAGCCTGGTGGGACTTCTTCGCCGACTACAAGCCCGGAGCGGCTGCCGCTCCGACGGCTACGGCGGGTGCTGCGGCCACGGGGGCCGCAGGTACCACCACGACCGCTCCAGCGGCTCCGGCCGCCCCCGCGGCTCCCGTGACCCCGGCCGTCCCGGCGCCGGCCCCGGCGGCCGCTCCCAGGCCCGCCGCTGCCGCCCCGGCACCCGTTGCCGCTGCCCCGGTCGCGAAGCCCGCAGCGGCTCCCGCGCCCGCCGCCGTGGCCAAGCCGAAGGCCGCTCCCGCGACCGAGGTGGCCGACGGCCCCGAGTTCGTGACGCTGCGCGGCCCCTCCGCCGCCGTGGCGAAGAACATGAACGCCTCGATCGAGGTGCCCACGGCCACGTCCGTGCGCGCGGTCCCGGTGAAGCTGCTCTTCGACAACCGCATCGTCATCAACAACCACCTGAAGCGTGCCCGGGGCGGGAAGATCTCCTTCACCCACCTCATCGGGTACGCGATGGTGCAGGCCATCAAGGCCATGCCGTCGATGAACTACTCCTTCGCGGAGAAGGACGGCAAGCCGACCCTGGTGAAGCCGGCGCACGTCAACTTCGGCCTGGCCATCGACCTGGTGAAGCCCAACGGCGACCGCCAGCTCGTCGTCGCCGGCATCAAGAAGGCCGAGACGCTGAACTTCTTCGAGTTCTGGCAGGCCTACGAGGACATCGTCCGCCGCGCCCGTGACGGCAAGCTGACGATGGACGACTTCACCGGCGTGACCGTGTCGTTGACCAACCCCGGTGGCCTCGGCACCGTCCACTCGGTGCCGCGTCTGATGCCCGGTCAGTCGGTCATCATGGGCGTCGGTTCCATGGACTACCCGGCCGAGTTCCAGGGCACGAGCCAGGACACCCTCAACAAGCTCGGCATCTCGAAGGTCATGACGCTCACGTCGACCTACGACCACCGGGTCATCCAGGGCGCAGCGTCGGGCGAGTTCCTCCGGATCGTCGCGAACCTCCTCCTCGGCGAGACCGGGTTCTACGACGACATCTTCGAGGCGCTGCGCATCCCCTACGAGCCGGTCCGCTGGCTCAAGGACATCGACGCCTCGCACGACGACGACGTCACGAAGGCCGCCCGCGTCTTCGAGCTGATCCACTCCTACCGGGTCCGCGGCCACGTCATGGCCGACACCGACCCGCTGGAGTACCACCAGCGCAAGCACCCCGACCTGGACATCACCGAGCACGGGCTCACCCTCTGGGACCTGGAGCGCGAGTTCGCGGTCGGCGGTTTCGCGGGCAAGTCCCTGATGAAGCTGCGCGACATCCTCGGCGTGCTGCGCGACTCGTACTGCCGCACCACCGGCGTCGAGTTCATGCACATCCAGGACCCGAAGCAGCGCAAGTGGATCCAGGACCGCATCGAGCGCGCGCACTCCAAGCCGGAGCGCGAGGAGCAGCTGCGGATCCTGCGCCGCCTCAACGCGGCGGAGGCCTTCGAGACCTTCCTGCAGACGAAGTACGTCGGCCAGAAGCGCTTCAGCCTGGAGGGCGGCGAGTCCGTCATCCCGCTGCTGGACGCGGTCATCGACAGCGCGGCCGAGTCGCGCCTGGACGAGGTCGTCATCGGCATGGCCCACCGCGGCCGGCTGAATGTGTTGGCGAACATCGTCGGCAAGTCGTACGCCCAGATCTTCCGGGAGTTCGAGGGCAACCTCGACCCGAAGTCGATGCACGGCTCCGGCGACGTGAAGTACCACCTGGGCGCCCAGGGCGTGTTCACCGGCCTGGACGGCGAGCAGATCAACGTCTCGCTGGCCGCCAACCCGTCCCACCTGGAGACGGTCGACCCGGTCATCGAGGGCATCGCCCGCGCCAAGCAGGACATCATCAACAAGGGCGGCACGGACTTCACGGTCCTGCCGGTCGCCCTGCACGGTGACGCGGCCTTCGCGGGCCAGGGCGTGGTGGCCGAGACGCTCAACATGTCGCAGCTGCGCGGCTACCGCACCGGCGGCACGGTCCACATCGTCATCAACAACCAGGTCGGCTTCACGGCGGCGCCGGAGTCCTCGCGCTCGTCGATGTACGCGACGGACGTGGCGAGGATGATCGAGGCACCGATCTTCCACGTGAACGGCGACGACCCCGAGGCCGTCGTCCGCGTCGCTCGCCTGGCCTTCGAGTTCCGCCAGGCGTTCAACAAGGACGTCGTCATCGACCTCATCTGCTACCGCCGCCGCGGACACAACGAGTCCGACAACCCGGCGTTCACGCAGCCCCTGATGTACGACCTGATCGACAAGAAGCGCTCGGTGCGCAAGCTCTACACCGAGTCGCTGATCGGCCGGGGCGACATCACCCTTGAGGAAGCCGAACAAGCCCTCCAGGACTTCCAGGGCCAGCTGGAGAAGGTCTTCACGGAGGTCCGCGAGGCCATCTCCTCCCCGGCCGAGGCCCTGGCCGGCGACCCGCGGGCCGAGTTCCCGGTGGCCGTGCAGACCGCGGTCTCCCAGGAGGTCGTCAAGCGCATCGCCGAGTCCCAGGTCAACATTCCCGACCACGTCACCGTCCACCCGCGGCTGCTCCCGCAGCTGCAGCGCCGGGCGTCGATGATCGAGGACGACACGATCGACTGGGGCATGGGCGAGACGCTCGCGATCGGCTCCCTGCTCCTGGAGGGCACCCCGGTGCGCCTCTCGGGCCAGGACTCCCGACGCGGCACCTTCGGCCAGCGCCACGCGGTCCTCATCGACCGGGTCACCGGCGAGGACTTCACCCCGCTCCAGTACCTGTCGGACGAGCAGGCCCGCCTGAACGTCTACGACTCGCTGCTCTCCGAGTACGCGGTCATGGGCTTCGAGTACGGCTACTCGCTGGCCCGCCCCGACGCGCTCGTCATGTGGGAGGCGCAGTTCGGCGACTTCGTCAACGGCGCGCAGACGGTCATCGACGAGTACATCTCGGCGGCGGAGCAGAAGTGGGGCCAGACGTCCGGCGTCACCCTGCTCCTCCCCCACGGCTACGAGGGCCAGGGTCCGGACCACTCTTCGGCCCGCATCGAGCGGTTCCTCCAGCTGTGTGCCCAGAACAACATGACGGTCGCCCAGCCGACGCTCCCGTCGAACTACTTCCACCTGCTGCGGTGGCAGGTGCACAACCCGCACCACAAGCCGCTGGTGGTCTTCACCCCGAAGTCGATGCTGCGCCTCAAGGCGGCGGCCTCGAAGACGGAGGAGTTCACGACGGGCGCCTTCCGCCCGGTCATCGGCGACGAGTCCGCGAACCCGGCCGACGTCCGCAGGGTCGTCTTCTGCGCCGGCAAGCTGTACTACGACCTTGAGGCCGAGCGGAAGAAGCGCGGCATCACGGACACGGCGATCATCCGCATCGAGCGCCTGTACCCGCTCCCGGGTGCGGAACTCCAGGCGGAGATCGCCAAGTACCCCAACGCCGAGAAGTACCTGTGGGCGCAGGAGGAGCCGGCGAACCAGGGCGCGTGGCCCTTCATCGCTCTCAACCTGATCGACCACCTGGACCTCGCGGTCGGCGCGGACATCCCGCACGGCGAGCGCCTGCGGCGCATCTCGCGCCCGGCGGGCTCGTCCCCGGCGGTGGGTTCGGCGAAGCGTCACCAGGCGGAGCAGGAGCAGCTGGTGCGTGAGGTGTTCGAGGCGTAGGCCTCGGGCGGCACAGCGGTAGGGCCCGGCACCGGGATTCGGTGCCGGGCCCTTCGCGTTCGTCAGGTGTTCTCGGGCGGGTCGTAGTACACGCCCAGCTGCCTCACCCATTCGGTGTTCTTCTCCCGCATCTCGTTCCTGACCCACAACCCCCGCACCCGGACGAGGAGTTCCCGCACACTGCCCGACCTGCGCAGCAGCTCCCGCTCCACGCGGTTGTAGAACTCGGCGCAGTTCTTGTGGTCGGCCTCGCGGCTCCAGAGGATCAGGGGGTAGCCGAGAGCGCGGGCCGCGTCGAGTACGGCGGTGCCGGGGTCGTCCTCGGTGGCGTGGCGGCAGGAGAGGGGTACGG
This sequence comes from Streptomyces sp. NPDC002156, assembly GCF_053593675.1. Classification (NCBI taxonomy): domain Bacteria; kingdom Bacillati; phylum Actinomycetota; class Actinomycetes; order Kitasatosporales; family Streptomycetaceae; genus Streptomyces; species Streptomyces sp. NPDC002156. The sequence continues at coordinate 23,321 of NZ_JBSFDA010000145.1, forward strand.
CGTTGGCGGGGGCGTTGCGCAGGTGCCGCCGCACGCCCTCGGGCGTGAAGTCGCCGGGTGGCCGCAGGCCGCACAGCGGGCCACGGCACACAGCGTCCCAACGGTCCGCCCGCTGCTGTTCGGTGGCATGCGGAGACGGGCGCCCGATCCCTCGGACGAAAACATTGCACTCCGTACGCAGAGCCGCGCCCGGCGCCCAGTTCATCACGTCGAGCTGCCACAGCAGGCCCTCCGGCAGCTCGTACGCCACCATCGCCCGGCGTTTTCTGGTGTCGGCCCACTCCAGCGCGGCCTTCAGCTGGTCGCGCAGCTGGGTCACCGGTTCGTCCGGGCTGAAGGGTGCCTTGGGCGGTGCCGCCTGGCGCAGCCGGTCCGTCTGGGTCGCCGACAGGCTCCAGGTGTAGAGGTCGTTCCGGTCGATGTCGGTGGGCCAGATCTTGACCGTGATACGGCACTCACTGCTGTCGGTGGACTGCCGGTCCACCTGTGCGAGTGCCTGGCGAACCGCCCGCGACTGTTCCTCGGTCAGCCCCTTCTCGGACCCCTTCTCGACCCAGGGAAGCAGGCCCGCCAACCCTCGGGTCCGGCGCTCTTTCTCCAACTGGGCGAAGACCTGCGCCACGTAGACGACGACGGATCCGGCGGCTCCGACCGCGTACAGATGTCCCGCGCCGTCGCGCCAGCTCCGGGGGGCATGGTCCGGCGCCGGCACCTCGGCGGACGCGAGCAGGCCGAGCACCGTCTCCGGTCCGGCCGGCGGTTCCAACTCGGCGAGCAGACCGTAGAGTTCCGGCTTCCCGGAACCCTGTTGGGCGTGCTGCCGGTCATGCGCTCGGACGATGCGATGCCACAGGTCGAATCCCTTCTCCCGCACCTGTTCGCACAGCTCTCGCAGCGCCTCGATACGTACGGCGCGGCCCGGCCCGGTGTCCTCCGGCGAGGTGGCCAGGGCGACGCCGACGACCGAGCCGTCCCGTCGGCTCCGTACCGGGGCGCCCGCTCTCAGCTCCGAGAAGGGGGCGCCGACCAGTGTCATCGTGCGCTGCCCGGGCTGCCCTTCGGCACGCGCGGAGCAGGACCGGACGACCGTGCCGAAGGTCGCCCGCGTGGCGTCGAGCAGGGTCACGCCGTCGGGTCGTACGTCCGGGGTGTCCGTGAGCCACAGACAGCCGTAGCGGTCGGTGCCGTCGGGCAGTTCCAGCAGGGCCAACTCCCCTGTCGTGCGCACCAGCCACGCCCGGTGGCCCAGTCCGTCCGTCGTGTGGACGGTGATCCGGGTCCGGTCGCCCTTGGGCACCCGCTCCACCACGCTCGCGCAGGTGACGAGGAAGCCCGGCGCGACGAAGAAGCCGGTGCCGACCGTGTCACCGCCGACCCGGACAGCGGCCACGGCACGGCTGACGCTCTCGGACTCCCGGCGCTGCCCCGGCTCCAGCCGCACCGTGTCCACCCCGCGCGGCCAGCTCTCGTCCCGGGAGGTGACCAGCACATGCCCGCCGACGGGGAAGGGGAACGGCTCCCCCGAGCCCCCCGGACTCCCCGGGTCCTCCGAGTCCCCCCAGCCGTCCAGGACGATCAGCCAGTCGAGGGCCGTGCCCGCCAGCACCCGGTACAGCTCCCTGAGGCGGGCCCCGATCTCCCCGCCCGCCGGCAGCCCGAACTCGACGCCCAGCCTGGCCAGCCGCTCCTTGCGTTCCTCGGCGTTGTCCCCGCCGACCCACCAGACGATGTCGTATGTGGCCCCGTAGTGCTGCGCGAACATGGCGGCGAGGTCGGTCTTGCCGGACCGCTGCGGCCCCGTGAGGACACACATCGCGGAGTGCCGCCCCTGCGACAGGTTTCTCCGGACCCGCGCCAGCGCGCCCTGCGGCGCCACGAATCCGGCGCTCGTACGGGGTACCCCGCTCCGCAGCCGCAGCGTGGGCCCCGGGAAGCGCGGACCCCGGCTGCCGTCCAAGGAAGTCACGGAGCCGAGGCCGAGACCGGTGAGCAGCCGTTCCGTGGCCACCGTCCCGGTGGTGTCCCACACGCCCGTGCAGGAACCCACCTCCCGCTGCCAGGAGAAGCCCTCCCTGCGGGTCACGGTGACCGCGACGAGCCGGTCGTCCTTCAGGTCGGCGATCGCCCGAAGCGGGTTGCCGAGGCGGAAGGCGGAGTACCAGCTGCCGACGATGAGGACGACACGTCCGCCATGGCGGCGATGCGCCGACAGCCGCTCCCCCACCAGCCGCGCCAGCTCCCGCGAGTCCACCCGCATCGGCCGCTTCACCACGAACTGCCCGCGCGACGTGAGCAGATGGGCCACCCAGGTCGCCCAGGCCTCGTCCTCCTCGACGTACATGACGTCGAAGACCTCCCCCGGCCCGCGCGGCACCCGGCCCGCCACCGGCGCCGAGATGTCGGCGAACGCCCCCGGCGCGACATCCGCGTCGTCGTCCCGCTCCGGCGCGGCGACCGTTCCCCCGCCCTCCGCCTGTGCCAGCGCCGCGAAACTGCGCGCCCGGCGCCCCAAGTGCCGGTCGATGTACTCACCGCAGACCCTGAGCACGAGCGAGGCGTCCCCGGACGGCAACAGCCGGCGCAGCACCTTCCGCACATCCGGCCGGAACTCGTACCACCCGTCCTCCGTACCGCGCTCCAGCAGCCCGCTCAGCAGCACTTCGGCCAGTACGGCCGGACCGGACCGGGGCTGCATGGCCCGCTGGACGAGCTGCATCACCGGCAGGGTGAGCGGCACCTCCGAGAAGGCCACGGCCAGCGCCACGGCCTGCCGGGACGCCGTCCGCCGAAAGGTCCGCACGACCGACTCCGCGTCCGCGACCGGCCGTTCGGGACGTGGCGGGGACGCGGGATGGTCGCCCCGGACCCAGGCGGCCGGTGCGGGCACCGCCAGCCCGGTGCTGCCGGACAGCAGCCGTGCCCACGTCCCCAGCGCCGTACGGGTCGGCGACAGGACCGGCACCGGCAGTGCCCCGGGCGGTGGTACGTCGCCGTCCGCAGGCGTGAACTCCAGGCGCGCGCCCAGTCCTTCGCTCGAACGACGAACGGCGGGGCATGGCCCGGGACTTCGACCGGGCGTTCGCCATCGCGCGCGAGGGGGGCCTGCTGTCGGCCCCGCACGGCGGTG